>QNBQ01000196.1 GCA_003645735.1 Candidatus Poribacteria bacterium | reverse complement strand
GCCCGCGTCGTGAAGGCTCGATGCCAGAGGATCGCGCCGATCGCCGCCAGAACGACGGCCATAAGAACGACCGTCCCCCGCCTGAGCATGAGCGTCTCCTATCCCGGAGTTTCGGCCCATCTATCGTATATTTCGGGAGGAAAAGCTTTCAAGGCCGGCGGCGGATCCGGATCTGGTCTTCCCCTACGACTATCGTGAACCTGGTGCTCAGTAGCTTTTCCCTTTCGATGAACCTTATGATCCGTTTGAGATCGGCTAAGGCTTTGCTCGGCTCTATAAGCTCGTATCTGAGGAGTATGACCCCTATAGGAGGCGATTTATCGTCGAACTCCACGAGCCTTCCGAAATCCTTATCACACGTGATGATCACCCTTCCCTCTGCCCGGGCCTTTTCCATGAGAACTTCATCTTCGCTTCCCATTAGAGGCTCCTCCGCCGCCCATATGACATCATGTCCCTCATCTCGAAGCCCATCGACGACTTTAGCGTGAACGTTCTCATCGATCAGCAGTTTCATGAAAGTAGCTCAATGGGCAGCACTTTCTCGCCTTCCATAACTTCAGCGGCGTATTCTATAGCCGCAAGCACGCCCTCCCTGGTCAGGTGGGGGTAACCCTCCAGAATGTCATCCACGGTCATCCCTGAGGCGAGGCATTTGAGGATAAAGGAAACGGAGATCCGGGTACCGCGGATCACAGGCTTGCCCCCCAATATCTTCGGATCGGAGATGATCCATTTTTCAGAAAGCCTCATCCTCCCACCCCTTTCCCGGGCTAAGATAATGATACCCGACCGCCCAGGAGGTTGACAACGGTTTGGAGCGGATCTAAAATTTAGGGGAATCCCACGGGGATTTGGAGGTTGAGATGAGCAAGCCTGTTAGGTTGGCGATAATCGGATGCGGCGGCATGGCGGGGGGACATCTGAACGCCTACCTGAGGATAAAGGAAAAGGAGCCGGATAAGCTCGTCTTCGCCGCCATGTGTGACCCCATTGAGGAGAGGGCGGCCGGCTTCGCCAAGAGGGTCGAGGAGGTCACCGGCGAGAGGCCCGCCGTCTACACCTCGGTCGAGGAGATGCTCGAGAAGGAGAAGCTGGACGCGGCCGACATCTGCTCGCCGCACGCCTACCACCACATAAACGCTATCCCCTGCCTGGAGGCGGGGGTCGACGTGATGATCGAAAAGCCGTTCGCCGTGACGATAAAAGCCGCCAAGCTGATAATAGAAACCGCCAAGAGGAACGATAGGATCGTCGCCACCGCCGAAAACATAAGGAGGGGGCTGAGCCAGAGGACGGCCTGGTGGGCGATAAACGAGAGGGGGATGTTGGGGGAGATGAGGATGTTCTTCGCCCAGCACGCCAGCTACCGCCCGCCCGACCCATCATCCGGATGGCACTGGAGGCTCAACAGGATGCTGGGCGGCGGGGGGATGGTGATGGACTCGGGCGCGCATTTCTGCGACACGATCAGGTATCTGTTCGGCGACGTCGAGACGGTCTACGCAAAGGTGGCCCAGATCGAGGACAGGAGGGCGACGAAGGGGGATGAGGTGGTGAGGGTCGAGGTGGAGGACACCTGGGTCGCCCACATCACCTTCAAAAACGGGATCTTCGGCGTATGGTCCTGCACCTGGGCCGCCCCGGGCCAGGGGTTCACGAACGTCGTCTACTACGGCAGCGAGGGGTCGCTGGTCGATCACGACATCTTCCACGGGCCGTCCGGCAGATCGGAGATCGTCCTCAAGGACGGAACCAGATACCCCATGCAGCAGCTTCAAAAGGAGTTCCTCGATCAGCTCGACGAGGAGACCAAAAACAGGCTGTTCCCGCACGGGTTCTACGACGGCGTGATGATAGAGTGCTACGACTTCCTGGACGCCGTTCAGAACAGGCGGCCGCCCGACGTGACGGGAGAGGACGGGATGAAGGCGATGGCGATATGCGAGGCGATATTCGAATCCGGCTTCCTGGGAGAGCCGGTCAAATACGACGACGTCCTCTCGGGAAAGGTGGAGTTCTATCAGAAGCCGATAAACGAATACTGGAGGATACCCTGAGGAGGTTTTCAAATGGGCTACAAGGTCGAGTTTACGCTCGTCAACGGGATGCATGATTGCGTTCAGACCCCCGTCACGGTCGAGCTCGAGAGGAAGGGGGATTTCAGATCGATCAGGCTGACGAACCTCACCACCGGCGAAACGATACCCTGTCAGTGGGAGGTCGAGGGGGATAAGATCCTACTGAGCTGGATAATAAGCGGCATGCCGGCCGAGGCCTCCCACAGATACCTGGCCGAGATGGCGGACGAGGAGGTCGAGGCGGAGGTGGAGGGCGTGGACGTCCGGGAGGTCGAGGGGGACATCGTCGAGGTCAGGATAAACGGCGAGCTTTTCACCAAGTATCACTTCGGCCCCCAATACGCCCGCCCCTTCTTCTACCCGCTCATAGGCCCATACGGCAAACGGGTCACCAGGGGCTACCCGATGGAGGAAATACCGGGCGAGACGACCGACCACGTCCACCACAGATCCTTCTTCGTCGCCCACGGGGATGTCAACGGGGTCGACAACTGGAGCGAGGGGAAGGAGCACGGCTGGACGGTCCATAAGAGGTTCGAGAAGCTCATAAGCGGGCCGGTCTACGGGAGGATCGTGGCCGTCAGCGACTGGGTGAACCACGATAAAACCGTCAAGCTGATGGAGGAGATCAGGGACGTGAGGATCTACAACGTCGGGCCGGACAGGCTGATCGACCTGGAGGTGACCTTCGTCGCGACTGAAGGGGACGTGAAGTTCGGCGACACGAAGGAGGGCGGGATAGCTTCGATAAGGGTGGCCTCCTCGATGGACGTGGTCAGGGGCGGCAGGATAGAGAACTCGTTCGGCGGGATAAACGAGGAGGAGACGTGGGGCAAGAGGGCACACTGGTGCGACTATTCCGGCCAGGTCGAGGGGAAGGTCGTCGGGATAGCGATCTTCGACCACCCCGACAGCTTCCGCCACCCCACCTGGTGGCACGTCCGCAACTACGGGCTGATGACCGCCAACCCGTTCGGCTGGTCCTACTTTTACGGCGACCCCAACAGGCGGGGCGATTACGTGTTGAAGGCGGGCGAGAGGCTCAGGTTCAAATACAGGATCTACATCCACCGCGGCGACGCCGCCCAGGGGAAGGTGGCCGAGAAATACAACAACTTCGTCAACCCGCCCAAGCTCAAGAGGTGAGGGGGCATCCCCGCCCCCTCACCACGCCGGAGGTTCCCCCATGGCCAGATACGTCAGGGTATCGAGCATATCGTTCGGAGGGGCCGGAGGAGGGGGGACGGTCGAGGAGAGGGTGAAGAGGAACCTAAAAGGGGCGCTCGAGCTGATCGATAGGGCCGCCCTCGACAAGCCCGACATCATCGTCCTGCCCGAGGTCTTCCCCATAACGGGGATCGGCATAGAGGAGGGGGTGAAGGCGGCCCAGACCGTCCCCGGCCCCATAACGGACGCCGTGGCCGAAAAGGCCAAGCGATACGGGACATACATCATCTGCCCGATGCTCGAAAGGGAGGGCGACAAGATCTACAACTCAGCGGTGCTGATCGACAGGCGGGGCGAGGTGGTCGGCTCATACCACAAGATCCACCCCACCATAGGCGAGATAGAGGCCGGGATAACCCCCGGGACCGACCCGGTCGTCTTCGAGACCGATTTCGGCAGGATAGGGTGCGCCATCTGTTTCGACCTGAACTTCCCGGATGTGATGATCGGCCTGAAACGCGCGGGGGCGGAGGCGATCTTCTTCAGCTCGATGTTCCGGGGCGGGCTGATCCTGTCCATATGGGCGTTCGCGCTGGGGGTGTGGATCGTATCGTCAACCCCGGGCGAGATGAGCGCCATAGTCGACCCGCTCGGGAGGGTCCAGGCGCTGTCGTGGAACTACAACAGGGTCATCTCGAAGGTGATCAACCTCGACTACGCCGTCATGCACATCGATTACAACCACGTCAAATGGAACGAGATGAAGGCCAAATACGGCAGCGGGGTGGAGATCGACGTCAGCGCCCCCGAAGGGGTCTTCTGCCTCTACTCGCATATGACCGACGTGACGGTGGACGATCTCATAGAGGAGTTCGGGCTGGAGAGGAGGGACGATTATTTTGCCAGGGCGAACAGGGTTAGAGAGGAAGCGCTGAAAAGATGAAAAAGCTGCGCCGCTCGGCCTTCCCCTACGCCTCCCTCTACTTCATCTCCTTCGCCTCGATAAGCGCCCTGAGGATCTACCAGAACCTCTACCTGAAGAGGGCCGGCCTGAACGACTCACAGCTGGGGACGGCGGCCGCGGGCGCGGCGCTGATGGCGGTCGTCTCGCCCCTGATCTGGGGGATAGCCGCCGACTCGGCGGCGGACGTGAGGAGGTTGGCCTCGCCGCTGTTTCTGGGCGCGGCGGTCACCTTCCCCGCCATGCTGCTGACGAGGAGCTACCCCGTCCTCGCGGCGCTGGCGGTGCTCACCTCGTTCTTCTACACGCCGCTCATCCCCCTCCTGGACGCGCTGGCGCTGGGGTATGTCTCCAGGAGCGGCGGGGATTACGGCAGGGTGAGGCTGTGGGGGTCGCTGGGCTTCATATTCTCGACGCTGCTTTTCAAGGCGATCCTGAGAGAGGGGAAAACCTCGGGGATCGGCTACGGGCTGCTGCCGGTCTTCATCTACTTCGCCGCCCTGAGGGTTCTGGGGGCGGGCTGGTCGTTCCTGATACCCGCCCCGGAGGGGGCGGAGCGGGCGAGGCCGAGGATCCCCGAGCTGCGGGGACTTCTCAATTTCAACCTGATCG
>QNBQ01000195.1 GCA_003645735.1 Candidatus Poribacteria bacterium | reverse complement strand
TTCGATTGAAACCCGCCTGAGTTCATAGTAGCTCAGCGGAACATATTACTTTCAATCCCACTATGGTTCGATTGAAACCAATTAGAGGATACAGAAAATTGCAGGTGGAAGTCAAGGGCCGGATCTAGAATTTTGCCGTCGACCTCCGGTAGAGGGAAAATCCCTAGGGGGTCGACGGCAAGGGATTGAAGAAGTAAAAGTCCGGTGATCATCGGTATTTGTGTCTCTAATTCCTACCCGCTTAATAGGATTTATTTGCCTCATATCGATCGGATCAACTGCCCCATCGACGGCAAATCTCCACCAATCACCACAGTAGGGTTCAAGTGCCCATGAAACAGCCGACCGGAAAGCCTGCAGAAGCCTCTTCCACCGCATCTTTCAAGCTTGTGATGTGTTGCTTGTAAAGCATTTCACAATAGGATTTCTTCAATCTGAATTCTGAGCCGCTTACTTGAGAAGCAAAATACCAAATTCCCCAGAATTCACACGCTCAGGATTTCTGGAATTTCGACAATCCGTTTCGCGATGTCCTCATCGCTCATATTTGAGCGTGAAAGAAGCGAAACCGTTCTGCGTACCCATACATCCACCGGTTGCATATACCATCTATCAGCTGTGTTTGGAGCAAGCCCAAACCAAACGACGACATCCCGCAGGAAGAGAGATGCGATTTTAGATCCAATGCCATGAATGGAGGTAAGTCTCTCCCAGGCTTCCTTTACCCTAAGTCTACGCTTGTCGAATGATGTCCTCACCTTTCACTCTACAGAGAACGCAGTTACACCTCCCCGACTCAACGTGATATAAGGGGTTAACCTTCCCGTTCGGCTTTCTACCCTTGAAGTGGCTTTTAAACATCCGCCGAACTTCCAACGGATCGGGCTCGGAGGAGAAGCTCATCAACAAGTCTACTGCCGCATGTGCATAAGAAGGGTTTCGTCCATGTCGTTAAAGGCGCACCCTTCCAAAAACACTATCAGCGCGTTCAAAGGAAAGGAGAGGGATTATTATATACCTCTGCCAGAGCGTTAAAACCGAGCGATATGCAGTTTTGAAACGTGTTCGAAGAAATCAAACACGCGTCCGCTTAGAGCGATGAGAGGTTATATATCCGCTCTCCAGATCCCCATCTCATCTATCCTGAACTTCATGGGGCGCTGGCACACAGAACCAGGCGCCCACAGAGGATCAGGATTTATAACAACTAACCTGTCCGATTTCGTCAGATCCCACCCTGCTATCATCTCCCAAGCGCCTATGATTTGACCTTGATCCGCCTCCGCATGCGCCAACAAATGCTTCGTATGGATTATAGGGTGACTCTCATCTAGATCCACTTGAGCGCCGAAACAATTATGAGCTTGTTCCCAAGTGCCTGACAAGACCAACCTGCCTAGGCCATAGCGAGTGTCGCCGCCAACGAAGATCTCCGTAACCAAGCGCAGTTCCTCCTCAAGCGCGTTATCGCGCACGAAGATATAGCCGACATAAGCAACCTGCTTGCAGAAATCTCCCCGCTCATCGCGCCAAAGCGGCTGAACGCATTCGGTCTCGCGCAGGGTGCCCTCAGCAGCGGTGCTAGTGCCATGGTCGATGGCCGTGCCTGGGCGTGTGTAGAGCAGACGGCGGCGGAACTCCCGATCGCTCAGAATCCGCTCGTGATCTTCACGCATATCCTCTCTCAACCACCCCAGGCCTATCCCTTCGCGAAAAATGGGGAGCCAGGCCAACCAGCCTTGATCTGTCTCCTCAGCCGGATACAGGTAAGAGAAACGTGCGTTTTCCCTCAAACATTGGCCGACGTCTGCGTAATCTGGGAACCCATCGGTTTGGCATCGAGCGATTTCAGCTACAAGGGCTCCCCACAGGGCGCGGGCGGGCACGTACAGGCGGGTGCGGTTCAGGATGCCCGCTGGAGGCATGCCGATATGGAGCGGTGACTCCAATCGCCAAACCCATCGATAGAATGACCAGCTCATGATATTCACATCTCCTCCGCTTTGGCCTTGACATGATACAGGCCATAGATGACCGCCTGGCGAATAAGATCTCGAGCGAAGAGCAAATCATCTAGATCCTCCGCCAGGGATCTCACGATGACCAAGGCATCCTCATTCTGAGCCGAAGATTTGTGGGGAAAAATCTTACGGAGGAATTCAGCGCATCTCTTGCTAATCTCCTTTCCCACCGCCCTCTCACGAGCATGCAGATAAAGGAAGAAGGCGTATAACCCTTGCTCTTCTAGCACGCTCAGAGCATTGGAGAGAACCCTTTCACTTACATCCTTGACATCCGCTAATTGACCTCCCAATTCCACGCACTTAAGGTCCAAATTGTGCATTTTACTTCACCTCCTCACCAGCCCGCTCCTCTTTGGATTCCGAAAAGAGCACTCGCAACCGCCCCATCCCCCGTGTGCCCATCCCCCCAATGCCTAGATGCTCAAGATAGGGATGAGCTTCTTTGACAACCTCATAGATATCCTCTATCGTCGCCTGCCGGTTGCTATCCCTGACCACCACAGGCTGGCCGTCGACCCTGAAGTGCTGGGGGTTTCTACAGATGATCTCCCAGTAAAGAATCGTGGCACGTGGAAGCGCCTCGTAGGAGAAAAGGGCACCCTCCTCGGCCGCGCCCGTCTCCGGGTTGATCGCTACTGAGGTGCGAACCTCCAAGTTGCTGTTGACGATGTGGGTGAAAAGCTTATCCGATACTACGCCGACCCGCCTCAGTATGTAGTCGGGGATCCCCTTATCTCTAAGAGGCCGGTCTACCCTCTCATCCCAGTTATCTAAAGCCTTCACCGGCAATAAGAGCCATCCGAGGTTGAGGGGCTTGGTTTCCTCCTGAGGGCGATGAAGAGCGTCCTCATCGATTTCGGTGAACCCCTCGACGATGAGACGCATAGCCATAGGACATGTGATCCAGAAGGGACCTTTGCGGGTGGGAACCGGGAAGAGAAGCACATGGGCGTCGCTGAAAGCGGCCAGCCCCGCGAATCCCCCGGAGGCATCCCTGCCGCGGGCGAAGCCGAAGACGGTGCACACAGGGCAGTTGTTTCGACCGCAGTGACCCTGATACTCCTTATCTTCACGGGCCTGACCGAGTCCAGCGCAATTCGGATAATACGGCCATGGTTCGCCGTTAACTTGACGGTTTGGATTTCTCTCGTGTTCCGCCATCGCCACGTATGTCCGGTACACCCCGGCCAGGCTGGAGCCCGGGATCTTGGGCACACAAGTGGCGGGATCCCGCACGATGGTGAGATCGACGCGGCCGATCCTGGCCCCGCCCGTCCCCACATGGATCGGATCGAGGGCGAGGCCGGTCTGCTGATATACTCTATAACTGCTCATGTTTCACCTCTCCCCGTTCTTTGCTTCAACGTGGAGATATGCCATTCCAAGGCCCAAAAGAGGAGGCCGTTACAAGCAGCCTCCACCAAAGCTTCCAACGATGCCCCCCGGACGTTCAGATGTGCCTGAAGAAGAGCGCGAGCCAGCTTCCGCCACGCCCCCTTGGCCTGAACCATCTCAGGTTCGCCCGACAGGCGCCATTCCTCCCAGCGTGAGAGAAGGGCATTCCAGACCATGTGGATCGCCGTCTCGCTGGGAGCCAGGCGCTGAACTAACTGCCACACCTCGCGCATTCGAATCCAATCGGACAGATAGCGGATCCTCGGCAGCTCGAACCTCCGAGCTGTGCTGTCCAGGAAAACCGTAGCTATACGAGAGGGGTAGATCCTTACCCTATCTCCATGCTGTAGATCCTTGACGTGTCGGTAGAGCTGTCCCTCAGGATGCTGGAAGTCGTGTGGGAGGCGGACTTGGTCCCCCTCCACCGCCACATAGGGGTAGAAGACATCGAGCCGCCCGTCGGGCAGGGCGATGGGGAAAGTTCCTAGCTCTACTTCGCCATCCTCCCGTTTGAAGGATATCGCCGCCACCCCATCTCGTATCTCGCGGTCAAGCACTTGCCAAACTTCGCCTGCCGGCTTTATCCCCTCCAGATCAGCTTCTAGATTGCGCGCCATTTCTATAACCGCCTGCAGAGGTGTCGTTCGGTGGAAGGTAACCAGACCCACTCTCAAGGGCAACCGATCCCACACCCGCCCAAACTCCTCACGCCACGCGGCGATGGCTCGATCCACACATTCAGAGGCTGCTTCCAAAGGCACAAGCGCCCTGAAGCGGAATGGCGAAAGCTCAAGGGGGATCAGGGGGTGGTAAACCCCTAAGTTCCTGGGAGCTCTCTTGACCTGGGTTACTTTGAGAATTTTCCCCTCCCCTCCTGATATAGCATCCTCGGCCTTAAGCTTTATCTCAATATCTCGCAGGACATCAGCGTTTTCCTCAACCCCAAGCAGTCGAGCCAGGTTGCAGATGGTGAGGAAACCGCCTAAATCCTCTCTGTAAAGCAAGCTGACGGGCGCGCCCCGCCATCGGCCGTCATAGATCGCTCTATCACGCCATCCTTCCTCGTCGGAGTTCTCAGATATTAGCATAAGTCGGCGTGTTCTCCACCGATTTTCGCTTCGCGCAGCGATCTGACGGAACTCCTGAAGCAGGGTCTGGAAGAATCCCTCAGCCTGTCGCCAGAAACGGTATATCCGGCCGGGGGAAGGAAGCTTCGTGAAAAGCTGATGGGCGAGCCAACGAGCCCGTTCCTCATCCTCTTAGCCCTGGAAAAAAATAGCCATCAAATCAGATAAGGAGCGAGCTGACGCAAAGGACAACGATGCAACTTGTTGCAATAAGCTATCGAGACAAAAAGAAAGACGTGATCCATAACCCATCCCATCACCCTCCTAACTCCCCTTATCC
>QNBQ01000194.1 GCA_003645735.1 Candidatus Poribacteria bacterium | reverse complement strand
TTCCTAACCCTCGGCATCATACTGGGGGCGAGGTGGGCGTATCTCGAGCTGGGATGGGGGGGCTATTGGGCGTGGGATCCGGTTGAGAACGCCTCCTTGATGCCCTGGCTCACCGCCACGGCTTTCCTTCACTCGATCGCTCCCCGGAGAGGGGATGGCGTGTTGAAGCTTTGGAACATCTCCCTGATAACGGCTACATTCGAACTGTGCGTCTTCGGCACCTTCTTAACCCGGAGCGGGATAGTAAGCTCCGTCCATGCCTTTGCCCGCTCCCCTATCGGTCACTACTTCCTAATCTTCATAGGCCTGTCAACCGCCTCGGCGGTCTCGCTTATCCTCCTCAGAAGGGATACGCTGCGAAATCGTGTGAAGGCGAACCCGATCACCTCGGCGGAGAGAGCTCTTCTGACGGCCAACCTAATCTTATGCGCCCTTTGTTTCACGACGTTCCTGGGCACGGTTTTCCCTCTGTTAACGGAGGTTCTTATGGGGGAAAGGCTGATGGTGAGCCCTTCCTTCTTCAATAGGCTGAACGCTCCCTTAGCCGCTCTTCTGCTGGCCCTGATGGGGGCATATCCGTGGGCGAGGGGAGCCCCCCATAAGGGGCGAGGAGACATCCTTATCCCGCTTCTCATCTCCGTCTCCGCGGCGATCTACCTCGGCCTCAAATTTAAAAACCTCTACCTCGTCATCGTCGCTTCACCCGCGGGCTTCGCTCTGTTGAGGGTGTTCTCGGGGATTCTCATCTCCGCAGCAGGCAACTTACCCTCGCTTTGGGAGCATAGGAGCAGATATGGGGGATACTTATCCCATATGGGCGTTGCCCTCCTGCTCATAGGGGTGGCCTTTTCATCGCTCAAATCGGAGACGATTGTCGAGGATCTGAAGCCCGGCGGGAGCTTCGACTTTAAAGGATATGTCTTCAAATTCGAGGGGTTTTCGTCGAGAAGGGGGAAGAACTTCGAGATGATCGTGGGCAGGTTGAAGGTGTCCAGAAAAGGGAGGGAGATCTGCGACCTCGCGCCCGGGATAGCTTACTATCCCAGGCTGGATGAGATCACCGTTGAGGCGGATGTGAGATCCGGGTTTTTCAAGGACATATATGCTGTCCTGCTCGAGGCATCCGAGGAGGGGGCGAGCTTCAAAATCCGTATAACTCCGCTTATGAGCTGGCTGTGGGCCGGATGTTGGCTGACGCTTGGCGGGGCGATTCTCAACCTCACTCATCGGAATTGGAGGTGTTAGCATGCTCATCTTCCTGGGGTTGGTCATATCGCTCCCGCTTCTGGGATACGTCCTTTTTCCCCTCTTCGATCCGGCGTTCAAACCGAGGCGCAGGAGGGATAAATGAAGCTCTCGGTCAGGGATCTCGGAAAGAGCTTTGGGAGAAAGGTCGTCCTGAGAGGGGTGGATTTGGAGCTTGAAAAGGGGCAAGCGGTGTGCATAACCGGCCCCAATGGAGCGGGCAAATCGACGCTCATCAAGATATTATCCACCTTACTGCGGCCCGATAGAGGGGAGATCAGAATGGATGGGGAGAACCCCTTCGAAAACCCGAGGATCTTCAGGAGGAGGATGGGCGTGGTGTTGCACGAGCCGATGCTCTACCCTCAGCTGACCGCCAGGGAGAACCTGGAATACGTCTGCCGGATATACGGAGTTGACGGGAAGAAGGCCGAGGAGTGGCTGGAGAGGGTGGGCCTTTCCGAATTCGCGGAGGAGAGGGTCGAACATCTCTCGGAGGGGATGAAACAGAGGCTAGCTATAGGAAGAGCGATGATCCATTCGCCCGAGCTTCTGCTTCTGGACGAGCCCTTTGCCTCGCTGGACGCCCGGGGCGTCGAGATGGTGATCGGGCTTATAACGGAGCAGGTCTCGCGCGGGGGGGCGGCGGTGATAACCTCCCATATGAGCGGGCTGCTCGAAGGAGTAGTTTCCCGGACGTTTCAGCTTCAAGACGGCAGGCTGGTATGATGCGCCCGATCTGGGGGATAGTCGCCAGGGATGTGAGGCTGAGCCTGTTCCGCTCCGAGTCGCTGGCCCTGAGCCTGACCTTCGGGGTGCTGGTTGTCCTCGTGTTCGCCTTGGCCGGTGATCCGACGAAGCTGGGGGAGGAGGCGAAATCGGGGGTCATATGGTGTGGGTTCGCCTTCTCGACCGTTGTGACGCTGACAGGCTCGTTCAGGAGGGAGAGGGAGAGCGGGGGGATGGAGCTGATGAGGCTGGCCGGGCTTTCCGCCGAGGCGATATACATCGGCAAGCTGATCTCAGGCTTCATCTCCTCCTCCGCCTCCAACCTGGTGATCGGGGCGGCCGGGGGCGTGATGTTAGGGCTTAAAGCGGATCTCGGCGGTCTCCTCAGGCTCTGCCTCATAGCCGCCCTCGGAACGCTCGGGATATGCGTGACCGGGACGCTGGTGGCGGCCATCTCATCGGAGCTGAGGGGAGGAGAGGGGCTGTTGGTGGCTCTCCTCATGCCGCTCCTCTTCCCGGTCGTGATCGCCTCGGCCAAATCGTTCGGCCTGATCCTCCTGGGGGAAGGGCTGAGCCTGAAATGGCTCGGAGTTGAGATCGCCTACGCCGCCATGTTCCTCATTATCTCCCTTCTCCTCTTCGAGGAGGTGATAGAGTGATCGAAGACAGGGCGGACCGGGCGCTGTTCTCGGCGACGGGAGCGGCCTTGATCGCCTCGTTCGTCCTAATAGCTTTGGCGCCGGAGGACAAAACGCTGGGGGTCGTTCAGAAGATATTCTACATGCACGTCCCGTCGGCCTGGACGGCCTCGCTCGCCTTCCTCGTGAACTTCGTCGGAAGTCTGATCTACCTGATCAAAAGGGATCTGAGATGGGACAGGGCGGCATCCTCCTCCGCCGAGATCGGCGTCCTGTTCGGCGCCGTTGCGATCGCCACCGGCTCCATATGGGCGAGGTTCGCCTGGGGGGTGTGGTGGACCTGGGACGTGAGGCTCACCGCCACGCTCATCATGTGCCTGACCTACATCGGATACCTCCTGGTCAGAAGCTTGGCCGAAGGGGAGAAGAGGAGGGTCTTCAGCGGGGTTATAGGGGTCGCCGCCTTCGCGAACGTCCCGCTGGTCTTCCTGACGATAAGGTGGTGGAGATCGGTCCACCCGGTCGTGGTGACCCGGGGCGGCATAAGCCTCGACCCGATGATGAAGCTCGCCTTCTTCGCCTCGCTAGGGGCCATGACCCTCTTCTACATCTGCCTGTTGAGGGTCAGGGTCAAGGCGGAGGAGCTGGAGGAGAGGATCAGGGCCTCAAGGGGAGGGCAGGGGGCATGAGGGTTTTGGATCACCCGATACTCGGCAGAGCAAGGCCCGGGAGGAAGGTCATCTTCTACTTCAACGGGGAGCCCGTCGAGGGCTACGAGGGCGAGCCGATAGCCGCCGCGCTGATCGCCGCCGGGATAAAAGTTTTGAGGATCACCCCCAGGCTCGGCGAGCCGAGGGGGGTGTTTTGCGCCATAGGCAGGTGTTCCGATTGCATCGTGCTGGTGAACGGCATGCCGGCAAGGGCGTGCGTGACGCCGGTTAAAGAGGGGCTTGACGTCAGGAGCTTTCCCGGGGGAGGACGATCCTGACCCTGGTCCCCTTCCCCGGCTCGCTTTCCAGCTCCAGATCGCCGCCGTGTGCGCGGGCGACCCCTCGGGCGACGTTCAGCCCGATCCCCAGACGCCCCTGCTTCGTGGTGAAAAACGGCTCAAACGCCCGGGCTTTAACCTCATCGCTTATCCCTTCCCCCTCGTCCGCGAAATCGATCAGCACCTCTCCCCCTTCGGCCTCCGCCCTGATCTCGATCCTTCCCCCCTGGGGCATCGCCTCGACGCCGTTCATCAGGATCTCCTCGAAGGCGAGCTTTAACCCCTCTGGATCGCCGATCGCTTTCAGCTCCCGATCGCCGACGATCAACCTCAGCTCAACGTCTCGGCCGTGTTTCGCCCTGATCTCCTCAGCCGCCTCCCCGAGCAGCTCCTTCAGATCGACCTCCCTCGGCTCTGTTGACAGGACCGGGACGATCCGCCGCAGCCTCTTGGCGAAGGCGATCCCCTCCTCGGCGGTCTCCTCTATCAGCTTCAGGCCCTCCTTGACGCTTTCGCCCAGCCCCTCGTTCCCCTGGAGGAACTGGGCCATCGAGCGGATGACGCCGAGTATGTCGTTTATCTCGTGGACGATCTCCCTAATCGCCCTGTTGAAGACCTCTTCGGGGATATCCGACGTTCTCATCGCCGCCTCCGCAGCTTTTCACAAGCTGAACGGCCCATGATGTATCGCACAGGGTGGGAGGGGTCATCCCATATCCTTCCACATATCTGCCGCGGAGGCTGTGGCCATCGGACCCGACGACGATCTTCACCCTGGCCCGCAGCAGCTCCTTCACGAGCAGCCCGTAGCTCTCCTTAAGCCCCTCGCTCCTCCACACCCACAGGTGCGAGAAGCAGTTGGACACCTCGACGCATTTGCCGTTTTCGGCGGCCGCCTCGGCGAACTCCCTCAGATACCCCTCCGGCAGATCCTCAAGGCTCCACAGCAGCTCCCTCGGGGCGTCCCAGGGGTGGAGTATCAGGTCGATATCGGGGTTTTTGGCTGCGTTCACCAACATCTCATGGCAATACTCGATCGGATCCCTCCCCTTCGGGATACGGGGCAGGACGTGTTTGCAGTGCGGGGCGGCGCTTATGAAATCCAGAACCTCCTTCATCTCCTCCAGATGCTCGCACTCGAGCGTCCCTCGATCATCGGCCAGCTCGATCTCGGCGGAGAGGAAGACCTGAAGCGAGGTGTCGATCCGCTCCAGCTCCTCCCTTGTTTTGAG
>QNBQ01000193.1 GCA_003645735.1 Candidatus Poribacteria bacterium | reverse complement strand
CCGATGGGGCAGAGGTGGGCGGCGAGCTATGAGGTGAGGGCGCCGTCGGAGCTTATGGGGGCGGATGAGTGGAGGAGGCGGGTTGAGGAGATGCTCTCGAGGGAGGAGATCGAAGTGGAGATCGGCGACGGCAAGAGCCGCGATATCCGTCCCTATATCTCCGAGGTCGAGGTGGCTGAGGAGGACAGCCGGGTCGTCATCGGGATGGAGCTGATCGAGACCCCCTCTGGGAGGGCGCGGCCCGAGGATCTCCTCAAGGCGATGCTAGGCGGGGAGGGGATCATCGGAAGGCTCAGGATAGTTAAAACCTCCGTCCGACCGCTGGAGGAACCCGGCCAGCCGCTCGACCAGGCTGGCTAAGGGGAGGCCCACCACGTTGTAGAAACACCCCTCGATCCTCTTGACGAACGCCGCGGCCCTGTCCTGTATCCCGTAGGCCCCGGCCTTGTCCAGCGGTATTCCGGTTTTCACGTAGTCGAGGATCTCCTCCCGGGAGAGCTCTCTGAAGGTGACCAGCGTCCTCTCCACCCAGGACTCAACCCTCATCGTCGCCGCGTCCACTATGGCCACGCCGGTCAGAACCTCGTGGGTTCTGCCGCTCAGCTTCGAGAGCATCTCGACCGCCTCCTCGGGCGAGGAGGGCTTCCCTATGATCTCCCCGTCCAGCACGACGATCGTATCGGCGCCTATCACGATCCCATCCTTGACCCTCCGGGCCACGTCCATCGCCTTGGCGAGGGCGGCCTTCAGGGCTTTTTCGGCGGGCGAGTTGCCGGCGATCTTCGACTCATCTATCCGGCTGGGGATCGCCTCGAAGGCCAGCCCTATCTGTCTGAGGAGCTTGGCCCTCCGAGGCGATCCCGATGCCAGTATCAGCCTGACCTTCACCATCTCCCCGATTTGATCCCCCCGAGCGTGGTCGGCAGCTTGCCCTCGGGGCTGATGGCCTGGAACATACCGGGGATCGAGAACCTCAGCCCCTGGGCGTCCTCGAACCTGACGGTCATCGCCCAACCGCCGCCCTGCTCGCTGACCTTCACCATGAGCAGGTTCTTGCCCGGCTTGAGCGTCACAGGCACCCTGTCCTGGTCGATCGTCAATCCCCTCAAGACCGGGTTCCTCCAGACCTCCTCCCCGTTTAGCCAAACCACCACGCAGTCGTCGCTGCCCACGAGCAGGTCGGTGTTGCGCCTATCGGGGGAGTAGACCTCCGCCAGCGCGTAGAGGGTGATATCGTTGTGATCGCCGACTTTATCCATGTATGTGTTGACCATGTCGTTGATGTTGTTCCCGCTGAGGCTGAGCAAGCTCGCAGCCGTCCATATTTCATCCCCCAGCTTATCCCCTTCCTCAACCCCGTATTTGGCCACCTTCTCCTCCGTCAGCTTTCCTCTAGAGGCTTCCTTTATCAGGTCGGTGTTGCAGGCGCCGACGGCGTTGCCCGGTTGAGGGTTAGGGACGGTGACGATCAGCCAGTTGCGGATGTAAACGGGGGTGGGTGGAAGCTCCTTTCCCTCTCTTCTTTTGTCGGTCGAAAAGCGCAGGCCTTTGGAGTTCTCGAACCTGGCCGCCGCCTTCCACCCGCCGCCCTGCTCTACCACCTTCAGCATGACCGCGTTCTTCCCTTTGCGCAGCCTGACGGTGAACTTGTCCTGGTCGAAGGAGGCGCCTCTCAGAACGGGGTTTCTCCAAACCTCCTTCCCGTTCACCCAGACGACGATGCAATCGTCGCTGCCGACATACATGGTGGTGGTTCTGTTGTTGGGGGAGGTGACGTAGACGAAGAGGTAGGCCGTGATGTTGTTGTTATCGACCCCGGGCTGGATCGCCGCGTCGATGTCCAGCATGCCCGTCTCCGTCCTGGCCACCCGCCAGTCGAAATCCCTCTGGCCCGTCAGCTTATCGCCCGCCGATGGGCCTTTTTCGACCGTGGCGAACTCCGATTCGGTTATCCCGAGGTATTTCTTGATCCAGTCGGTGTTCACCCCCTCGACGTTGGCCGTTCCGGTGTTGGGAACGGCCGCCAGCAGCCACTCCCTGATGCAGTTCGGCCCGGTAAGCGGCTCCTCGATCAGCTTCGCCTTGGCGAAGGCAGCGTTCGGCGCAAACGCGGCGGCGAGGAGCGCGATGAACCAAATCGGCCGGAGCCTCATCATCCAAAGCACCTCCCTTCGGCTTTTCGGCATAGAAAAAGGCGGGGCTTTCGGGAAGCCCCGCCATGCGCCGACTGAGCTTTCCAGATGATAACCCTTATTTGCCGCCCTTGATCTCGCCCCAGATGGTTATCAGCTTGTCCTTGGGCGAGACGGGCGTGACGGTGGAGTCGAACTCCAGCCCCTCGGCGTCCTTGATCCTGACGGTCAACGCCCTGTCTCCGCCCTGCTCGCTGACCTTGATGAGCAAGGGGTTGTAGCCCTTCTTCAGGTGGATGTCGATCACGTCCTGATCGGGCGTCAGACCCCTCAGGGCCGGGTTCCTCCAGACCTCCTCCCCGTTTAGCCAGACCACCACGCAGTCGTCGCTGCCCACGAGCAGCTGGGTGTCCCTCTCATCGGGCGAGAGGATGTTGGTGAAGAAGTAAGCGGTGGTGTCGTTGACGTCACCGGAGAAGCCGAGGTATTCGGTGACGAAGTCGTTGACGTTGTTGCCGCCGAGGTTCTTGAAGCTGCCCTCCGTCCAGACCGCATCGCCGACCCTGTCGCCCCTATCCACGCCGTAGGTAGCCACATCGACCTCGGTGAGGGCGCCGCCGGTGGCCTCGGCGATCAGATCGGTGTTGCAGGCCTCAACAGCGGCTCCGGGGCTGGGGTTGGGCAGGGCGATGGCCAGGAAGTCGGAGATGTAGTCGATCGGCGGCTCAGGCTCGTAGATCTTCGACATATCGGGCGAGAACTTCAGGCCGGTGTGGTCGGAGAACCTGGCGAACCCCTTCCATCCGCCGCCCTGTTCACAGACCTTCAGCATCAGACAGTTCCAACCCTTCTTCAGCTGGACGCCCTCGATTTTGTCCTGATCCCTGGCAGCCCCGCGAAGCACCGGGTTGCGGTGGACCTCCTCGCCGTTTATCCAGACGGCCACCGCGTCGTCGCTGCCGATGTAAAGATCGAGCGTCTTGTCGGAGTCGGAGTTGATGTAGACGACCATGTAGGCGGTGATGTTGTTGTTGTCGACATCGGGCTGGAAAACGTCATCGAGGTCGATCAGGTCGGAGCCGTATTCGACCAGCTTCCAGTCGAAATCAGGGTAGCCCGTCAGCTTATCGCCGGGTTTGGGGCCGTTTTCGACCGTGGCGGTCGTCGGCTCATCCTGGCCGGTCTTCTCGGCGAGCCAGTCCTTGTCGAGCGCGTCGAGGGCCGCGCCGGTGTCCGGAACAGCTCCGATCGTCCAGACCTTAATGCCCGGGATCATGGAGATCCTTGCGTGAGAGAGGGCCGCCGTGAACAGGACAGCAAGGCAGGCGACAAACGTTATAGCGACTACTCGTTTCATTTCACCCCTCCTCAGTGGGTGTTCTCTCACTTTTAGGATATCACCTGGCCATCCGATTGTCAAGTTAAGCGTTGAGATGAACCGGCGTTCCAAGGGGGAGGGGAAACGGCCCAGATCCCACCCGTGCTCGGGGTCGGACGTTTTTGACAAGTGGGAGTAGGAGCGATAAAATTTACGAAAAGCCACAAAGGTGATAAAAATGACAACGGAGGAGATCGGCGTTAAAGAAGCGGCAGAGCTCCTCAACGTCCATCCCCAGACGATAAGGCGGTGGATCAGGCTCGGTCACCTACCCGCCAAAAGGGTGGGGTTCAAAAAGGTGCTCATAAGGAAGGAGGATCTCATGAGGATGATCAAGCCTGCCCAGAAGGGGAGGCCGGAGGCGATTCTATCCTTCCTCAGGGAGGGGACGGGATGGGAGGAGATGACAGACGAGGAAGCTCAAAAGCTGATCCGTGAGATAACCGCCCACAGATCCAAACCCCCGAGGGAGGTTCAGGGTTGAGGGGTTACTTGATAGAGACCGATGTCTGCGTTGATATCCTCAGGGGCAAGAGGGAGGCTGTAGACTGGCTTGAGGGGCTCAAGGGGAAACCCGTGATCATCTGCATCTCATCCATCACAGCCGCCGAGATAGCCCACGGCGCACATAAGATGGGCGGGAGGAGGCTGGAGAGGGCCATGGAGTTTCTGAAGCTCATCGAGGTGGTGCCTTTCGGGCTGGAAGCCGTCAGACGATACGGGATGATAAAAGCGGATCTGAAAAGAAGGGGAGAGGTGATATCGGATTTCGATTTGATGAACGGATGTGTGGCGATATGCGAGGATTTGGTGCTTGTGACGAGGAATTTGAGGCATTTCGAGAGGCTTAAGAGATACGGGCTGAGGATAGAGAAAGGACCATAACTGAAAAACCCCGCCGTCGCTATCCCCTATAGAACGGGTCTCATTTGTCACAATCCCTGCTGGTGGCGGTATTCCATCGAGCGAAACGGTCGCAATCCCCTATAGAGCGGGTCTCATTTGTCACGGGTTGAATGAAGAACCCGAAATGAGCGAGGCCATAAGGTCGCAATCCCCTATAGAACGGGTCTCATTTGTCACCGGGCAAAACCGGCTGTTTGCTAACGCCTTCATCCTGGTCGCAATCCCCTATAGAACGGGTCTCATTTGTCACTTTCCCAAAAAATTGAATATCGGAGGACCTGCGATGATGTCGCAATCCCCTATAGAGCGGGTCTCATTTGTCACAATGCAAGGGAGGTGAGTAAAGTGTGCAAGTTTGGCCGTCGCAATCCCCTATAGAGCGGGTCTCATTTGTCACCCGATGCCGACCGAGAGATGAACGAATGGCTCGCGCTGTCGCAATCCCCTAT
>QNBQ01000192.1 GCA_003645735.1 Candidatus Poribacteria bacterium | reverse complement strand
GGAATAGAGGAGATCGCCAGGGCGATATACTTCTCGCACGAGGAGCTCGACTTCGACCGGATAAGGGACTACGCTTTGAGGATGGGGAACCTGACGATAATGAAGAGGCTCGGATATATACTCGAAAGGACAGGTTTGCTTGAGAGATACGGGCGGATATTCGAGGGCCTGAGGCTCCCCAGTGGATACACAGCTCTGGATACCCTGTCGCCGAGGAAGGGGAGGTATGATTCCAGGTGGATGCTCCTGGTGAACAGGGAGATCGATCCCGAGGGGTGGTCCTATTGATAGACAGAAGGGAGCTTTTCAAAGCGGCGAGGGAGAGGGGGCTTGGCCTGGGGATAACGGAGAAGGATTACGTGCTGGGATGGCTGATGTTCGGCCTCTCACGGATCGAAGGGATCATCTTCACCGGCGGGACAGCGCTGTCGAAGGTCTATTTCCCAAAGATATGGAGGCTGTCGGAGGACCTCGATTTCATATCGCCTGTGGGGGATTTCAGCAGGGTGAAAGCCGAGCTTCCGGATATATTCTCCCTCATCGAGCGTGAAAGCGGGATAAAGCTCAGGTTGAAAAGCGTTCACGAAAACCCGTTCTACCTTCAGCTCAAGATCCAGTATTCGGCTGTTTTGGGCAAGAACTGGGCGAAGGTGGACATCACAAGGGACCTCCCCGGCGAGTCGATCGAAGTGGAGATACCCCCCGCCTATCCGGATTATCCGAGATTTTCGATGAGGGTTGAGACCGTCGAGAGCATACTGGCCGGCAAGCTCAGGGCGCTCCTTCAGAGGAGGAAATGCAGGGATTACTCCGATGTGTGGAGGATGATGGAACTGAAGCTCGATTTCCGAAAGGTCAGGGAGATACTCGAGAGAAAATGCGAGGCAAAAGGGGTGGAAATCGACATAAATCGCATATTCCCCGAGGATCTCCCGGATATCCTGAGGCCGTATTGGGAGAGGGAGCTGGGGAGGCTGTTGCGCCGACCGCCCGAGATGGAAAAGGTGATCAGCGACCTGAGATCCAAATTACGTCATCTGCTTTGTCCCGGGAGGGATGAAGGTTGAAAAGCTTCGGTGATTTGACGTTCCCACGGTGTTGTTGTAATATTAACGACAGGGATAACGACATGATGCCGACGCTGTAGAGGAGGTATACCGACAATGCACGACAACTGGTATACGGTGAGCGAGCTGGCAGCTCTGCTTGGAGTCTCAACTGAGACGATAAGAAGGAGGATAAGATCGGGGGAGTATGAGGTCAAAAAGGAGGGCAACAAGTATTTGGTCAAGTTCACAGATGTCGACAAACTGACACAACAGGTTACCGACACTGTAAGCATCGATGCCGACAGCAGGACGACGTTGTTGGAAACGGAGTTGAGATATCTCAGGGAGCAGAACCAGATGTTGAAGGAGCGGATAAGGGAGCTTGAGACCGACAAAGGCTTCCTTCTGGAGCAGCTCAAGGAGAAGGATCGGCAGATCGCCGAGAAGGACAGGATCATAAACGAGCTGATACCTAGGGCGCTGCCCAGGCCAAAGACGGAGGGGGGATGGTTCAGGAGGCTGTTTAAGAGGTCCAGGGAGGGGAAAGTAGAGGATCAGGATCAAAGAGCTTGAAAAAAACCTCTTCGGGAGGTGCCGGGCGGTGACGTTGAAAGAGCTCATCAGGAAGGCCGTAGATGAGCTTGTCAAAAAAGGCAAGGAGGAATTCACAACCGAGGAGATATACCAGGAGGCGATGAAGATAGACCCCTCCAGGAAAAGGGAATCTATCCTGGCGGCGTTGTCAGCCCTTGTGGTCGGTCGCAAACATCATTTCTACACGAGGGAGGATCAGTTTTTAGAGAAGGTGAGGAGGGGCGTTTACAAGCTCTACGACGAGGATAGAAACAGAAGGAAAAGGGAAGAGGCAAGCAAGCTGCTTGACGGGGTTATCATCATGCTGGAGGGGGAAGGGTTCTCCGACGAAGAGATAGCAGAGATGCTCGAGGAGAGGGTGAAGAGGTTGAGGGGTGAGATCCCCGAGCTTCTGATCCTCAGTCGCCTTCACAGGGATTAAGGTCTTAACATATGTGTTGTCGTAGTATCATTCAAAAAATATCGTAGTACCGTTCAAGAAATATCGTAGTATCATTCAAGTCGGGTATCGTAGTATCATTCAAGAAAATTCGCCGAAAACCCAGTGTTCATGCGGCTTTCCGGATTTCACAACATAATAATGTATATATGTTTTGTTTTAACAAAACAACAACATAACAGAGCAAAGGAGTGGAACCTATTAAGGGCTGAGAAGCTGCTTTAGCTTTAGAAAGTCCTTAATGCTGCCAACGGGAATGAAAGTGTTGTTGTTTCCTGAATCCTAAGGGAGGTAAATACATGGATCTGAAGGAGAAAGATAACAGCAAGGGAGGGCCTGTTGAACGTTTCCACGCCGAGGTTAACAGCATAACTTTCCCCTTCTTCCTGCTGGAGGGCCAGGAGGAGGTTAGGGTTATCACCTACAAGGGCGTGATGAGGGAGGGGGAAAGAACAATAGAGTTCACCTGGACAGTCTCCGCCGATCCCTCCTACGGGCTCCCCAGAGCCTTCGACTGGCAGGTCTTCCGGGCGATCGAGTTCCTCATCAGCGACATGCCCAAGCCTGTGGAGAACCCGATCACCTTCTCCTTCTACGATCTGTGCCGGAAGATGCGCATAAATACGAGCGGCGCCAACTATGAAAGCATAAAGAACTCCATCAGGAGGATAAAATCGACGACCATCCGAAGCGAAAGGGCGTATTATCTGAAGGAAAAGGGGCGGAGGATAACGACAGAGGTGGGCTTCAGCTTTTACGATATGTACGTGTTCATCAACGAGAGATTGCCCGACGGAACGGTTGCTGATACCAACTATCTCTGGTTGAACCCATATTACCTCTCGAACATAAACCACAGCTATGTGAAGCCCCTCGATCCGGATTATTACTGGAGTCTGAGGAGGTTGGTGAGCCGGAGGTTGTATGAGATCCTGAGCGTGAAGTTCTACGGCGTGCCGGATCCGGAGATCCCTCTCAAACAGAGTTACGCCGGGCTTTGTGAGGTGATAAGGCTGACCCCTCAGAAATACCTGAGCTGGGCGAGGAGAACGCTGGATCCGGCTCACGATGAGCTCGTCAAAACCGGCTTCCTCAAATCCGTCGAATGGAGGAAGGATGGGAGAAAACCGGGCTCGTGGTTTATCCTCTACACCCCTGGCCCGAGGGCTATATCCGAGATAGAAAGGGCGAGAAAGGGGAAAGTCTCCCCGCCGTTGCCCCAGCTTTCCCAGGATCAGAGGGAGGTGATCGAGGAGTTGGAGTTGAGAGGGGTCGCTCCGAAAATCGCCAGACGGCTTGCAATAGAACATGATCCCGAGAAGATCAGGGAGGTCATAGAATACATCGACTGGTACAGGAAACAACCGAACAAGGTCCAGAACTGGGGCGCATATATAGCAGAGCTCATCAGGGATCCTGATTTCTCTGTCCCACCTGAGTTCAAAAAGGCGGTTGAGAGGGAAAGAGAGAGAAAGCGGAGGGAGAAGCTCGAAAGGAGGGCGAGGGAGATACTCGAGGAAAGGATCGAGGAAGCTTTGAGGAATTGGTCAGACGATAGGATCATACAGGAGAAGCTCGAAAAAGCCCTGAGGGCGAGGGATGTGCTGGTGAAAGGGGGGATGGCTAGGCCATACACTCCTGAGGAGATAGAGAATCTGAAGAGGGAGATAGAAAGGAGCCTGCCCAAAAGCGAGGAAGAAAAGCGAAGGTGGTTGATCTTCAACGGAGGGGAGAGGTTTAACCTCGAAAGCATCATGAGAGAGATAGAAAAAGGTGAGGATCTGGGGTTAGATGATTAGGCGGTTTTTATTCCTCCAGACAGTCGCTATTATTTTGCTCCCTCTTCTAGGCTTTCCTGAATCCCTCGGCCTCGCCTCGTGGAACATGAGATGGTTAAGCGAGCTGAGAAGATACTCGATTTTAGGGGGCGAAAGCATATGTCAGAGGAGGTCGAGATGATGTTGAGAAACAGATGTTAAAAATGTTTCCACGCATTCCTTCTTAGCTTCAAGAACCCTTGTTTGATGCATCTTTTTACTGTTGAAACGAACATTCCGAGGATTTGAGCTGTCTCTTTGATGGGGCACCATGAACGATGAGGGCCTATAGGGTGATTTGTCTGAGAGCTGTCTGAGGGTATCCAAGGTATTTCGAATATCACCGTCCATTTGTGAGGGATTGATGGCTCGGGTCTATTTACTCCTGTAAGCAAGACGGAATACTTGTTCAGCAGCTCGAACAGGAAATCTATACAGTCATCAAGTTCCTTAAATGTTGGTATCTGCTGCATTTTCCTTCTACGTCTGTCAGAATGGGCTATATACCAATCTGCATATCTTTCCAAATTCCGAGACTTTGCTCTAAGCTGATCTCGAGGTCTGACTGAACTAAGTTGGGATCTATATACTCGCCAGGACCTGCATACTCAGCAAACACCTTTTCAATAACCTCAGGTTCTAGGTCATAGATCTCAAAGAAATACGCTTTTGAGAGCAGTTTAGGTTCATCGTGAATCTCCTTCAGAAGCCTTGCGAGCGATATGCTATCTTTCTGAATCTTGATCTTGACCTGTCTCCGGACTGACATCACGGCTGAATCAACATAAACGCGGCCCAGGAATTCATAGAACTCATTGGGTTTGTTTATCTTGGGATTACGTCTAATAATCTCCTGAACTTGCCAGAAGATTTTTCGTAGGACTTACGCAGTTGGATGGAGGACATAAATAGGATGAGCCAAATAACTTCTGATAGCATCCCTAACAATAGCCGCCTTCGCCTCATACCAACTCACTCCTGTCCGCAGACGATAAACCTC
>QNBQ01000191.1 GCA_003645735.1 Candidatus Poribacteria bacterium | reverse complement strand
GCTGGGGGAGGTCGCCGAGAAGCTGGCCGAGGCCGGCGTGAGGCTCGTTTTGGGCGGACATCCGATCGAGCTGCTCGATGGAGCTGAGCTGGTGATCGCCTCGCCCGGGGTTCCGCCCTCAAACCCGATCCTGTCCGAGGCGAGGAGGAGAGGGGTGCCGGTTTGGGGGGAGATCGAGCTGGCATACAGGCTGTCAAAAGCGCCCTTCATAGCCGTCACGGGCACGAAGGGCAAATCGACGACGGCGACTCTCATAGGGAGGATCCTCGAGGGGGGGCGCTTCGGAAGGGTGATCGTCGCCGGGAACATCGGCAACCCGCTTTGCGAGGCGGTGATGGATCTTGAGGGGGGCGATCTGGTAGTGGCCGAGGTGAGCAGCTTCCAGCTTGAGACGATTGATGAGTTCAAGCCGCTCGTCGCGGTCCTGCTCAACGTATACAGGGATCACCTCGACAGGCACCCCTCCATGGAGGATTATATCGCGGCCAAAGCCAGGATATTCGAGAACCAAACGGAGGAGGAGTTCGCCGTCGTCAACGCGGACGATCCGGTGGTTATGGGGATGGCATCGAAGGCGAGGTCGAGGCTCGTCCCGTTCAGCTTGAGGGAAAGGGTTGACGGCGGGGTTTACCTGGAGGGGGGCTGGATCACGTCGGAGGTGAAGGGGAAGAGGAGGGTTTTGAGGGCTGACGAGGTGAGGCTGATCGGGAGGCATAACCTGGGCAACGTCCTGGCGGCGGTGGCCGTCGGGGAGATCATGGGCGTGCCTGTCGAGGGGATAGCCGAGGCGGTCAGGGGGTTTGAGGGGATAGAACACGCGATGGAGTTCGTGGCCGAGGTGGGCGGCGTGAGGTTCATAAACGACACCAAGGCGACGAACGTCGCGGCCACGAAGGCGGCTTTGGAGGCGCTGCCGGGCGGGATCGTCCTCATAATGGGAGGGGTCGATAAGGGCAACGATTACGGGCCGCTTAAGGGGCTTGTGAGGGAGAAGGTCGATCACATAATCCTGCTCGGGCGCGATACCCGGCGGATAGAGGAGGAGCTGGGGGAGGTCTGCCCGATGAGCAGGGCTTCGGACATGAGGGAGGCGGTTTTCAAGGCGTTTGAGATCGCCCGGCCCGGCGGGTATGTCCTGCTTTCGCCCGCCAACGCCAGCTTCGACCTCTTCTCCGATTACAGGGAGAGGGGCGAGAGGTTCAGGGAGGCGGTCCATGCGCTCGCCGCTTCTTCAAAAGCTCAAAAACAAGGGGCTTAAGGGGCCTTCATACGGCTATAAGGCGGCGCCTAGGAGGAGGGCGTTTCGAAAGCTGACGGGCGTGGGAAGCCCGCTGGACGAGTATAGGAAGTCCAGGATCTTCTCACAGCTCAAGACGGCTGAGGAGCACAGGAAGCTCCCCGACCTGATGCTGTTGAGCGTCGTGGCCCTGCTGACCGTCGTGGGGCTTGTGATGCTCTACAGCGCCAGCAGCTATATGGGGGCGGTGTGGCACGGAGACGACATGTATTACCTCAAAAGGCAGCTGCTCGCAGCGGCCCTGGGGATCGTCCTGATGGTAGGGGCTTACATCGTGCCCTACAGGTTCTACCAGGGAAAGTATCCGTATCTGCTGGGGGCGGCGGTCCTGATGCTCCTCTTGGTCTTCACGCCTTTAGGGGTGGCGGCGAGATCCTCCGCGGGCAGGCTTTTCAGGAGGTCGATCAACCTGGGCGGCCTGACCTTCCAGCCGGTGGAGTTCGCCAAGCTCGCCATAGCGATCTACATGGCCGATTTCCTCAGCAGGAAGGCGCCCGAGATAAGGAGGATGTTCAAAGGGGTCATGCCGGGGATGATCGTCCTGGGGGTTATGTTTCTGCTGATCTACCTGCAGCCCGATTTAAGCTCGGCGGCCTTCCTGGGGCTGGTCGTCTTCACCATGCTTTTCATCGGCGGGGCGAGGATATCCCAGATGGCGATCTTCGGGTCGATGGCCCTCGGGTTCCTCTATCTGGCGATAAAGAGCGACCCGTATAAGCTGAACAGGATCGAGAGCTATTTCGATCAGGTGTTGAGGTTGGAGGGGAGCTATCAGGCGATGAGGTCGATGGAGGCGATCGCCTGGGGAGGTCTGACGGGAACAGGCCCCGGAAGAGGCGTCTACAAGATGTTCTACCTCCCCATGGCCCACACCGATTTCATCTTCTCCATCATCGGCGAGGAGCTGGGCGTTTTGGGGATGGTGGCCGTCATAGGGATGTATATGATCCTCATATGGCGGGGCGCGAGGATAGCGGCCAGGGCGCCCGATCTGTTCGGGGGGATGCTGGCGGCGGGCATAACCTGCATATTCGCCTATCAGGCGCTGATGAACCTGGGGGTGACGCTGGGGCTGCTGCCGATAACCGGCGTATCGCTGCCCTTCATAAGCAAGGGCGGCTCATCCCTGATGATGAGCCTGGCGATGGTCGGGATTCTGCTGAACATCTCCAAGGAGGGGGCCGGATGAGGGTCGTGATGGCCGGCGGGGGGACGGGCGGCCACATCTTCCCCGCCGTCGCCATAGCCGAGAGGATAAAGGAGATCGACCCGGAGGCCGAAATTCTCTTCTTGGGAAGCGAGGAGAGGATGGAGTCGAGGATCGTCCCGAAGCTCGGCTTCCGGTTTGTTCCCATAAAGTCGGCCCCGCTCCCGAGGAGTCCGTCTCCCAAGGCGATTGTAAACCTCGTCAAGCTGGTGAGGGGCGTCTCGGAGGCCGTCGAGCTGATGAGGGACTTCAGGCCGGATGCCGCTGTTGTGACGGGCGGCTACGTCTGCGCCCCCGTCTCCATAGCCTCGGCCATCCTGAAGATCCCCCTCTTCATCCAGGAACAGAACGCCCTGCCCGGCCTCGCCAACAGAATGGCGGCGCTCTGGGCCGAGGCCGTCTTCCTGGGGTTTGAGGAGGCGATCGAATTCCTACCCCGGAGAAAAGCCGTGGTGACGGGCAACCCGATCAGGAGGCTCAACAGGGTCGAGAGGGAGGAGGCCCTTTCGAGGTTGGGGCTTCGCCCCGAGCTGAGGACGATCTTCGTCATGGGCGGCAGCCAGGGGGCCGGATCGATCAACGACGCCGTGATCGGCGCTCTCAACCGGTTGAGCGAGCTCGGGGTTCAGCTCATACATCAGACGGGGGCGCGCGATTTGGAGAGGGTTCGGAAGGCATACGAGCTGGCCGGCATCGAAGCGGTCGTCGAGCCGTTTTTCGAGGATATGGGGCTTATCTACTCGGCGGCCGATCTGATGATATCGAGGGCCGGGGGCATGACGATAGCGGAGATGACGTCCTTTGGGTTGCCGGCGATCCTGATCCCATTCCCCTACGCGGCGGGGGATCACCAGAGGTTGAACGCCCTTTCCCTTCAAAGGGCCGGCGCGGCGATCCTCATCCCGGAGGATGAGCTTTCCCCTTCGAGGCTGGCCGAGGCCATCGGGTCGATCCTCTCCGATGAGGGGAGGCTTTCGAGGATGAGGGAGGCGAGCTTGAGGCTGGGGAGGCCGGAGGCGGCCGCCGAGATAGTTGAGATCATCCTGAGGAGGATCGGGAAGGGATGATGTTCGGCAAGACCAGACATATACACCTCGTGGGCATAGGCGGCAGCGGGATGAGCGGCATAGCCGAGATACTGGCCAGCCTGGGGTTCGAGGTTACAGGCTCCGACATCAAGGAGTCGGACAACGTCCGCAGGTTGAGGGAGCTGGGCTGCCGGATCACCATAGGCCACTCCCCTGAAAACGTCCACGGCGCCGACGTGGTGGTGGTCTCCTCGGCCATCCCGCCCGACAACCCCGAGATACTGGAGGCCAAGAGGCTGAAGATACCGGTCATACCCAGGGCGGAGATGTTGGCGGAGCTGATGAGGATGAAATACAGCGTGGCCATAGGCGGGACACATGGCAAAACAACCACAACCGCCATGGTCGCCTCGGTCCTAGAGGCGGGAGGGCTTGATCCCACCGTCATAGACGGCGGCAAGCTGGTCAGCCTGGGAAGCGGGGCCAGGGTGGGAAGGGGCGACTTCATAGTGGTCGAGGCCGACGAGGCATACGGGTCGATCAAGAGGATCTCACCCACGATCGCCGTCGTCACATCGATCGACGCCGACCACCTCGACTACTACAGGGACATCGAGGACATCAAGGAGACCTTCCTCGGCTTCGTTAACAGGGTGCCGTTTTACGGGGCGGCGGTGTTGTGCCTGGATCACGAGAACGTCCAGAACCTCATCCCTCGGATCGAGCGGAGGTTCATAACTTACGGGGTCGAGACGCTTGCGGACGTGACAGCGCACGGCATAAAATACCTGGGCCCGACGGCGGTCTATCAGGTGAGGTTCAGGGGGGAGCCTTTGGGCGAGATACACCTCAAGATGCCCGGGAAACACAACGTCCAGAACTCGCTGGCGGCGGTCGCTGTGGGGCTTGAGCTCGAAATACCGTTTGAAGCCATAAAGCGCGGGCTTGAGGAGTTCAAGGGTGTCCACAGGAGGTTCGAGATATTGGGCGAGTTTAAGGGGGTGCTGATCGTCGACGATTACGCCCACAACCCGGGGAAGCTCAAGGCGACCTTCAGCGCCGCCAGATGCAGCTACCCGGAGAGGAGGATAGTGGCCGTTTTCCAACCCCATAGATATCAGCGCGTGAAACACTTAGCCGAGGAGTTCGCCAACTCGTTCTTTCAGACCGATGTGTTGATCGTCACGTCGATATACGGCGCCGGCGAAAAGCCGATAGAGGGCGTTACGGGGGAGAACCTCGCCGACTCCATAAGGGAGAGGGGTCACAGGAACGTGACCTACATCCCGAGATTGGAGGATGTGGTCGAGCGGCTGATGGAGATCGTCAGGGAGGGGGATCTGGTGATAACCGTTGGGGCGGGGGATGTTTGGAGGGTGGCCTATGAGCTGCGCGACAGGCTT
>QNBQ01000190.1 GCA_003645735.1 Candidatus Poribacteria bacterium | reverse complement strand
GCCCCTAAGACCGAGATAAAAAGGTGGCTTGACGAGCAGATATGAGTCGCCATGAGGGTGAGATTCCTCCCCATGGACGTGACCGTCCAGGTCGATGAGGGGACGACCCTCGTGGAGGCGGCGAGGCGGGCGGGGGTCGAGATCGACTCCCCCTGTGCGGGCAGGGGCAGATGCGGCAAATGCAGGGTGATCGTCCGGGAGGGCAGGCTGAGCGAGCCGACCGAGCTCGAAAGGAAACAGCTGCCCCCGAAGCTGTTGGAGAGGGGGTTCAGGCTGGCATGTCAGGCCAAGGTCGAGGGCGATTGCGTGATCTTCATCCCCGCCGCCTCCAGGGTCGAGGAGGGCAAGATCCTGACCGGGAGCCTCATCAAGCTGGGCGAAGGACAGGTGAAGCTCTCCCCGCTGGTGCGCAAGCGGTTCATCAGGGTGGAAGAACAAACCCTGAAAACCCAATCCGCCGATCTGACGGTCTTGAAGGAGGCGCTCAAAGCGCGCGGCGAGGAGGTCGATCGGCTGAGGTTCGATATCGACTTGATCCGCAAACTCCCGGAGCTGCTGAGGAGCTCGGGGTTCGAGGTGACGGCGGTGCTGAGGGACGGCGAGCTTCTGGACGTGGAGCTGGGGAACACCGAAAACAGGCTTTACGGGCTGGCGATCGACATAGGGACGACCACCGTCGTGGGCTCATTGGTCAACCTGCTGACGGGCGAGGAGGTGGCGGTCGCCTCCGAGATGAACCCACAGGCGGCTTACGGCGCCGACGTCATCTCCAGGCTGACCCACGCGATCCAGACCGATGAGGGGCTTGAGGAGCTGAGCGAAAGGGCGGTCGAGGTGATAAACAGGATCATCGACGAGCTGGTTCTGAGTTCGGGGGTGGATCGGGAGTCGATATACGACGTGACGGTCGTGGGCAACTCGGCGATGCACCACCTCTTCCTCAAAATCCCTCCCCACCACCTGGCCACCCTCCCGTATGTGCCCGCCGTGAGCGATCCTGTGGACGTGCCGGCCTGGAGGCTGGGGATCGATGTTCACCCGCGGGCCAACGTCCATTACCTGCCGAACGTGGCCGGCTTCGTGGGCGCCGATACGGTCGGGGTGATGATCGCGACCGGCTTCGGGAGGGATCCGAGGCTCAGGATGGCGATAGACATCGGCACGAACGGGGAGATCGTCCTGGGACGAGGCGAGGAGGTGATGGTCTGCTCCACGGCCGCCGGCCCGGCGTTCGAGGGGGCGACGATCAGACACGGCATGCGAGCCGCCCCCGGGGCGATCGAGTCGTTCAGGATCGGGGAGGACGGCGAGGTCGAGGTCAGGGTCATAGGCGACGGGAAACCCATCGGGATCTGCGGGACGGGGCTGTTCGACATCGTGGCCGAGCTTTTGAGGGTCGGGATCATCGAAAGCTCGGGCAGGATGAGGAGGAGGGAGGAGCTTGAGGGACGGATACCCCGGCCGCTGCTCGAAAGGGTGGTCGAGGACGAGGAGTTCGGGGTCGGGTTCGTCGTCGCCGAAGGGGAGGAGGGGCCTATACTGTTGACCCAGGCCGATGTCAGGCAGGTCCAGCTGGCTAAAGGGGCGATAAGGGCCGGGATAGAGATCGTGATGGAGGAGATGGGCGTGAAGGCCGAGGAGATAGAGGAGCTGCTTTTGGCGGGCGCCTTCGGCAGCTATCTGAGGAAGGAGAGCGCCCTGGGGATAGGCATCATACCGCCCATGCCGGAGGAGAGGATAAGGTTCGTCGGGAACGCCGCCATAGTCGGGGCGAGGATGGCCCTCATCTCACGCGAGATGAGGGAGGAGGCCAGGAGGGTTGCTAAAACGGCGCGATACGTCCCGCTGGCCACGAACCCCGACTTCCAGATGAGGTTCGCCGAGGCGATGCTCTTCCCCGAGCCGGCTACTTGAAAAACTCATCCTCCGCCTCCTCAAGCTCCATCATCTCCAGCTTCCTGGCCCTCGCCCTCCTGTAAAGGATGTAGGCGACGAGGAAGGAGAGGGAGATCAACCCCCAAACGACCGAGGAGCTTGAGAGGACCAGGGCGAGCTTATATCGCCTCCTCACGTAGGATTGCCACTTCAGATCGAAGCTGTAGGGCGTGGTGCCCAGCGCGAGCGTCATGGCGTCGACGAAGCTGTATCCCATGCCGACCAGCTCTATTATCCCCCTGAGCGCCTCGGCTCCGTATTCCCTCTCGATCATCGAGACGGCGCTTAAGCTCTCGGCGTAGGCCAGCTCGGCCCTCCCCAGCTCCTCGGGGAACGACCTCTCAAGGGAACTCAAGGGGATTATCCTGCCCCAGAGGGCGTTTCCCATCAGGATCAGATCCCTCCTGAAGAACATCCCCTCGCCCGACATCAACATCGCCATCCCCTCGTGGAACCAGACGGGCAGCCGGTTGAACCGCCTCCCAAGCTTGGCCCCGATCAGCACGTGCGCCAGCTCATGCCTCAGGGTCACGCTGAACCTCAGCTTCCTCATCTCCACGAACCCCGGGTCGCGTATCATCACCCTCCTCTGCAGCGGAAAGGCGCATCCGACGGCCCAGTCCTGGATGGGGGCGTTGACCGCCCTGCGGAACTGATCCTCGTCCCGGCAGATCCAGATCTCGATCTTCCCCTCCCCCGGCTCGAAGCCGAACCTCTCGGAGGCCTCCTTCAGGAACTCCTCACCGATCCTGAGCGCGTAGACCGCATCGGATCGATCGCCCGCAAAGTAAACCCTTAGGTGATCCGATTCGACGCTCTCCCATCCCGCCGAGAGGAACAGGAGCGCGATGAGGAGGGTCATCTCTTCTTCTGGTCTTTGAACAGCTTATACTCCAAGCTGTCCACCAAGGCGTCCCAGCTCGCCTTGATGATGTTCTCCGACACCCCGACCGTCCCCCAGGTCTCCTCCCCGTCGGTCGATTCGATCAGAACCCTGACCTTGGCCGCCGTGCCGGCCTGGCTGTTGAGCACCCTGACCTTGAAATCGGTCAGGTGAACCTCCTTCAGCTGGGGATAAAACGTTTCGAGGGCCTTCCTCAGCGCCCTGTCGAGTGCGTTGACCGGCCCGTCGCCGTCGGCGGCGGTGTGTTCCACGTTGCCGTTGGGATCCCTTATCTTTATCGTCGCCTCCGACCTCATCTCGTGCCCGTTTTCCGTGGGGAAGCTGTCGGTTATGATCCTGAAGCCCAGGACCTCGAACAGCGGCTTGTATCTGCCCAGGATCTTGTTCGCCAGCAGCTTGAAGGAGGCCTCGGCCGCCTCGAACTGATACCCCTCCTTTTCGGCCTCTTTAAGCGCCTCGAACAGCCTCTGGGCCTCGGGCGAGCTTTTGTCGAGGTTTGGGAACTCGTCCTCGACCTTCATCAGTATGGCGCTTTTGCCCGCCTGATCGGAGATCAACATCCTCCTCTGATTCCCCACGAGCTCGGGGTCGATGTGTTCGAACGATCGGGCGATCTTCCTGACGGCGTCGATGTGCATCCCGCCTTTATGGGCGAAGGCGCTCCTGCCGACGTAGGGCTGCCGCTCGTCGTGCGGGAGGTTGGCCAGCTCGCTGACCAGCCTGGAAAGCTCGGTCAACCTCCTCAGGGAGCGGTCGGGGACACATCTGAACCCCATCTTGAGCTGGAGGTTGGGGATCAACGTGCAGAGGTTGGCGTTGCCGCATCTCTCCCCGTAGCCGTTGATCGTCCCCTGGACGTGGGTCGCCCCCGCCTCGACGGCGGCTATCGAGTTGGCGACGGCGCAGCCGGTGTCGTTGTGGGCGTGGATGCCTATCGGCAGGTCTATCTCCTTCACGACCTTAGCGGTTATCTCCCTGATCTCGGACGGCAGACAGCCGCCGTTCGTGTCGCAGAGGACGATCTTCGAGGCGCCGCCCTCGGCGGCTGCGAGCAACGTTTTCATCGCATACTCCGGGTCGTCCTTATACCCATCGAAGAAGTGCTCCGCGTCGTAGATCACCTCCCTGCCCCGCTCGACTAGGAACCTCACCGAGCTTTCGATCAGCCTCAGGTTCTCCTCGGGGGAGACCCTCAGGACGTGGACGGCGTGCAGCTTCCAGCTTTTGCCGAAGATGGTGACCACCGGCTGGCCGGTCTCGATCAGCGCCCTCAGGCCCGGGTCATCCTCGGGCCGGTTTGAGGGGTGTCTTGTGCTTCCAAAGGGCACGGCGATCGCCGTTTTGAGCTTCAGCTCCTTGACCCTTTTGAAAAAATCGGCGTCTTTCGGGTTGGAGGCGGGGTAGCCGCCTTCGATGTAGGGTATGCCGAACTCGTCCAGCGCCTTGGCGATCCAAAGCTTGTCCTCGACCGAGAAGGAGATCCCTTCTGCCTGGGCGCCGTCCCTCAGGGTTGTGTCGTAGATCTCGATGTATCTCTCCATCCCCTCCGACCTCCTCTAGCAAAAAAGCCCACCATCGGCTTCGGGAGCGATGGTGGGCTTCCAAGATCTCCGGGGCCTCAGGGGCCGCTCATCCGGAGCCCACCCCGCCCGGGCGGGCTATTCGTATCGATATGATCGAGATGAGCTCCGGATGAACGGCCCTCATTTCCTCCCCTCTCCCCCGATCCGTGCCGAAATTTTAACATATGCAGCTGATCGTTTCAATCCTTCCCGCTTCGAGCGAGCTTGCCCCCTATGAGTTGCCAACGTTTGTGTAGTTGATTTCAGATCAGGGGGGGGGTAAAATATAACGGAAACCAAAACTCAGGAGGGGGTCAAAGATGAGGAACACGCTAATTCTCGCTGCCGTTGCCCTTGTCACCCTGTCGCTGACGGTAGGGGGATGGGCGAGGGACGACGAGGCCGTGGCCAAGAGGTTGGTCAACATGGTGCAGGGCGAGCACCGCCACCCCGAGTATTACACCGGCAAGCACCACTTCATGAACGAGGAGGAGTTCAACACCGACAAGGGAACGCTGGAGAAGGGCAAATACCTCATGAGCTGGCTGGT
>QNBQ01000189.1 GCA_003645735.1 Candidatus Poribacteria bacterium | reverse complement strand
GACCATGGCCACATCCCCTCCCTCATACCTCCCCGACCCGCTCAGCTCGTAGTGACACCGGGCGCATCTCTCAACCGAGGGGTGGTCGAACGATCGGACGATCCCCGCGTGGCATTTGAATCGCCCGAACCCGGATCTGCCACAGGTTCGCTCGGCGAACCGGAGATCCGATCCCCTCCCACCTCCAACAAGTCCCCTGTGGGCCGCTTTCTCCTCCAGCGCCAGGGGATCGCCGCCGTGACAGACGACACAGCCCATCTCCTCCACGGGGTGGCTGCCCGAGATCTCCTCCAGGCCGAGATGACATGTGAGACACCTCTCAACCTGACCCTCATCGTTCCTGAACTGAACTATGCCCCTCTCCCCCTGGGCTATCCGCCTGATCCTCCTCTGAAGCGCCGACTCCTCCTCCCTCCCCAACCTCACCCGCTCCTCGACCCTCTCCTCCGCCGCCCGCTCCTGAAACCTCTCCTGATACCTGACCCATGGCCTCCTCTCCTCCCTGAGCCAGCTCAGGGCGACGAAGGCCACGACCGATACGGCCAGCAGCGCTGAGAGCAGAAACCTGGTCATCTCAGAAGCCTCGCGATCGAAAGGGAGATCGCCATCGCGGTTAAAAATCCCATGACGGCTATCGGCGCCCGGCGGTGAAGCTTCGATGAGAGCGGGGTCAAAAGCAGCAAAGCGAACGTGAAAAGGGGGAACAGAACGCCGCCGATCAGGGAGGAGGTGTGATAGAGCATCTCCTGAACCCAGAGGAAAAACCAAGGGGCATACGCCTCCTCGACCGACGAAGCGTATTCGTATCCCAGGCCGATCGATGGGGTGCGGAGGAGGGAGAGAAAGATCAACGCCGAGATCGCCACGAGCGTCGCCGCGAGATCCGACCTTACGGCGCCGAACCCCTCCTCGCCCCGGATCAGCCACCTCACATACTCCCCCGACCTCCTGTAAAAGCAGACCCAACACCTCGCCCTCAGGGGGATGAGGATGGCGATCGGCAGGGCGAGGCAGTGCCACGCGAAAAACCTCGTCAGAGCGGGCTGGCCGATCTCATCACCTCCCACGGCGATCTTGAAGAGGAAACCGCCTATCAGCGGGAGGCTCCTGATCAGGTTGACCCCGACCCTCAACGCCCAGTAGGTCCCATCGTCCCACCTCAGGATATAACCGGTGAAATCGGCGGCCAGGGTCAGGGCGAGGGCGATCACGCCCGTCCCCCATCCATACCCGCAGCCCAGCTTGAACCTCCCCCACAACGCCATCCTCCAGAGGTGGAGCGCCAGCGAGACGACCATCCCCTGACCGGCCCAGAAGTGGAGGGATCGGACGAGCCAGCCGAACCTAACGACGTAGGTTATCTCCTTGACCGACTCGTTGGCGTGATCCACATGGGGGATGTAGTAGAAGGCGAGGAGGATGCCGGTCCCGATCTGGACGGCGAACAGCAGGAAGGCCAGCCTGCTGAAGCAGAACCTATCCCTCACCCCCGCCGTCTCCCCTTACTGGAAGTCGAGGACGCAGGTGAAAAGCTCCATCCCGAACCCCTCCGCCATCTCGCGGGCGCCCGGCTCGAAGAAGGGCGATATGATGACCTTCCTGTCGATCCTCCTCCCCTCCTTTCGCTCGTAAAACTCGGCCTTCCTCTGGAAGGCCGCCACATCGCCCCTGCTGACGGAGGATTTTATCTCGACGACCGCCGTTTTGCCGTCGGTGATCACCACATCCAGCTCCACCTGCTCCGGCCTTCCGAAGACCACGCCCTCCTCATCCCATGCGGTGTATCTCTCGACGCGGAACCCCAGCTCCTCCAGTATGCCCCTCATCCCGTTTCTGAACGCCTCCTCGGAGCCGATCCCCCATCTCGCCCCCAGAGCGCCGATCTGTATCTCAACCCTCCTCACCCTCGTATCCAGGCTCCTCTGGGTCTCCCTCAGCTCATCGACCGCTCTTTCCAACCTCTCGACCGCCCTCTCCAATCCCTCGACCGCTCTTTCCAACCCCTCGACCGCCCTCTCCAACCTCGTCGCCCGCTCCTCAAGGCTCGACAGCCTCCTCTCGACGTTCGCATGCGCCTGTAGCAATTTATCCGCCGTCTTTTCCAACTTCGTCAGCCGCTTCTCCGCTTCGCGGTGTGACCGGATCAGCTCCTCGACCGCATCGCTCAGCCTCTGAAGATCCTCCCTCCTCACCTCAAACCTCGCCCTCATATCCTCCTCGAAAGCGGAAAGCAGCTTGGCGAGAGGTTTCCTCAGCTCCTCGGGGAACTCCTCCAGCATCTCCAGGTATTTCAACATCATCGCCCGCCTCCCCGGAGATGCTCAGTAAACCCTTACCTCGTATATCCTGGCCGATCTGTCCCCGTTGGTCGCCCTCACCTCCACGCGTATTGCATCGGCTCGCAGCTTGTCCTCGAACCTGTGAACCCGCTTCCTCAGGTAGTTGCCCTCCACCTCCAAAATGACCTCCCAGCTCCCGTTTCTCCTTATCATCACGGCGTAATCCCTCACGCACTCTTTGGGGGGCTGAAGCGGCGTGAACTCCCTGAAGTCGCACATCAAAAACGTGTCGAACGTGAGGTGTATCTCGTCGAACTCGATCTCCTCGCCGAACTCCAGCGTCAGGCTCTGGGGGAGCGGCTGGGAGGGGTCGGAGATCCAGATGTTCGGCCACCTCTCCGGCCTCGAGACGCCGTTGATCGCGTTCTCAGGCCCGAACGGGTGGGAGGGCGGCTCGATCCTCATCGCCAGGTTCAGATGGGTCGAGACCCACCTCCTCCAGTTCGGCCTCCTGTATATCGATGCGACGCCCGGCATCGGCTCCGCCGTCGACCATTTAACGCCCTGGCAGGCCCGGACGTTTATCCTGTAGAGGCCGGGCCTCAACCCCTCCAGCTTGAACGGTATCTCGACCCACCCGCTCGATTTGGGCGGAACCTCGACCTCAACCGCCTTCAGAGGCTCCGCCTCACGGTTGAAATGCCAGATGTCCTCGGCCCTCAGAAGCTCGACCCTCAGGATCGCCCCGTCCTCCCTCGAGGAGGTGAGGTGCAGGCTTATCGAGTCGATCCTATCGGCGGAGACGGGGAAGATCTGTCCCCTGTGGACGTTCAGCTCGACCGCCCCGCCGTTAGGCTCGAGGGAGAGGGGCGCCGAGGAGGTGGCCTTCGCCTTCGCCTTTCTCGCCTTGTCATCCGGATCCTCGTTCGGCATGTCCAGTATGAAGCAGTCGTCCCTGAGAAGCCTCTGTTGGAGCTCCTTGATCCTCGTCCGGTAAAGCTCCCTGGGGGTGATGCCGTATCTGACGCACATCGCCGCGGCCGTCCCCGCCGCCTGGCCCATCACGGCGCAGGTCAACATCAGCCTGGTCGTCCCAAGCGCGACGTGGGTGACCGATATGTTCCTGCCGGCCATCATCAGGTTCTCGACGTCCCGCGAGTAGAGGCATCTGAACGGTATGCTGTAAAGCTCCACCCTCAGCTCGTCCGATTTATCCGGGTCGCCGCAGAGCGGCTCGGGCGGCTGATCCTTGGCCAGTATGCCGCCCGGGGTGTGGATATCGATGAACCAGCCGCCGTAGGCGACCCTGTCGGGGAAGGGGGTGTTGTTCCGGATGTCGTTTTCGGTCAGGACGTAATCGCCCATCAGCCTCCTGCTCTCCCTCTTGCCGGGGAGGAAGCCTATCCACTCCAGCGCCATGTTCTCGGCGCCGTGATCGCCGTGGTTTTTGATGTGATCCCAAACCCCCAACAGATGCCTCAGCGCCTCGTCCCTTATCTCCTCGTTCTGATCGATCGTGTCGAACGGCCAGCCGACCTCTATCCACCAAAACCCGCCGAACTCCTTCTTTCTGATGTGGTGGAACCTCTTGTAGAGCGATTCCTCGGTGGGGTATCTCTCGGCCCAGGGGGGCGGGGTGAACTTCACCGGCCTGCCCACGTCCCTGGCCAGGAACATCAGCGAGCTGCCCTGGGTTACATTGTCGGCCTTCTCGGGGGCCAGCGACTCGTTGAACTCGTCCCTGGCCTCCCTGCCCATCCTGAAGGACGCGCCTGCCGCCGCCCCGACCGTCCCGTCCCCCGTGCAGTCGATGAAGATCTTCCCTTTGATCCTGAGCCTCCTCTCGGAGCCGAGCTGCTCGCAGATGACGGCCTTTATCCTGTTCCCCTCCATCTCCACGCCTCTGGCGGATGTGTTGAGGTGGAAGGAGAGGTTCTCCTGATCGCGCACCTTCTCGTAAAGCACCAGATCCCAGATCGAGTTCATCATGCCCGAATCGGTTCTGGCGTGGTTCCTCACGAGGTTTTCCAGCTGTATCTCCTCGATTACCCCCGTCTCCCTTGCCCAGGCGCCGCCGTTGGTCGCCCCTCCCGGCGGAACCCTTATCTCGCTTGAGGAGTTCCCGCCGAAGACGGGCCTGTCCTGTATTATGACGGTTTTGGCGCCGTTTCTGGCGGAGGCGATCGCCGCGCAAACCCCCGCCAACCCCCCGCCCACGACGACCACGTCGTATTCCTCTTCGACGATTTTACCAGTAAATCTCTCAGCGGACATCACAAACCCTCCGGGTAACGAAAATCCCTTGAAGGAAGCCCGTCCCGTTGACGATCACCCTAGGACGCGGCCTTATCCTTTAGGCCGCCTTTCCCCTTCGAATACTTCTTGATGATCGGCCCAAGCTTTTTTCGCATGTTCCTGACGTGGGTTCCCGACCAGAAGATCTTGCCGCACTTCGGACATCTGAAGAACCGCTTCTGGGTCTTGTAGACGTATGGCGGGACGAGATCCTTTATCTCCGCCTTATCCTTCACCTCCTCTATGGGCACGTTGCACTCCAGGCATCTGCTTAAAAACCTCTCCTCCGACACCTCGATGCCGAACTCCTCTATCACCTGACAGAGCTGTTCGATCGGATCGCTGCTTTTGAGCAGGAAACACTTCACCCTTCTGTCCAGGAAGTGG
>QNBQ01000188.1 GCA_003645735.1 Candidatus Poribacteria bacterium | reverse complement strand
GGTGGGAGATCCACACGCCAAACCTGGATCAGTTCGCAAAGGAGTCCCTGGTCATGACGAGGGCATATCCTGAGTCCCTGCCCCCCCTCCCCGCCCGTCGGGCGATATACACGGGGATCAGGGTCTACCCCTTCCACAACGCCGATTTCCGGCTGAAGGGCGATTTCGTCGGCGCCCCCGGCTGGGGCCCCATACCCGAGGAGCAGTGGACGCTGTCCGAGATCCTGAAAGAAGCCGGATATCGAACTGCGCTGATCTCCGACGTCTACCACATGTTCAAACCTTCTAAGAACTTCTGGAGGGGGTTCGATCAGTGGACCTTCCTGCGCGGCCAGGAGAAGGATCCCTACCGCTCAGGCCCCAGGCTGACGGAGGAGGAGATAAACTACTGGCTGCCCGAGGAGATGGGCAGGGGACGGGGCAGGGTGGAGTTCATACAGCAGTGCATCATGAACTTCCGCGACAGGACGAGGGAGGAGGATTATTTTGCGCCCAGGGTGTTCAAAGAGGCGGCGCTGTGGCTGGAGCAGAACCAGGACGCCGACAAGTTCTTCCTGGTGGTAGAGTCGTTCGACCCCCACGAGCCGTGGCTTGTGCCGCCATACTACCGGAAGCTCTACCTCAAAGAGGAGACCAGGGAGCAGGTGATCTCGGCCTACAGCGACGTGAGCAACCTGCCCGAGGAGCTGCTCAAAAGAACCCAGGCGAACTACTGCGGCGAGGTGACGATGTGCGACAGATGGTTCGGCTACTTCATGGAGACGGTCGATATGCTCGGGCTGCTGGATAACACGCTGATCATCGTCACGTCCGATCACGGCCACTCGATCGGCGACCGCAACTACATGGGCAAGCGGGGGTATCCATCGGCGCCCGAGGTCTACGAGGTGCCGCTCATGATCCGGTTCCCCAAAGGCGAGCACGCCGGTAAGAGGAGCGATATATTCGTCCAGCATCACGATATCACGGCCTTCATCTTAGAAACGGTCGGCGTGGAGCCGCCCCAGAGGATCGACGGCATCTCGTTCCTGGAGGACGCCGTATCAGGCGGGCCGGGCAAAAGGGATCACGTCACGGTCGGATGGGGATCGGCGGTGACGGTCATAACCGAGAGGTGGTGGCTGAACTGCAAGGTGGACGGGACGGGCGTGCTGCTATACGATCTGGAGAGGGACGACCCGTTCGCCGAGAACGTGGGGGACCAGCATCCGGACGTTGTGAACGAGCTTTTCGCCAAGGCGGTGGAGGACGCCGGCGGGGGGTTCCCCGAGTGGCTGATCGATCTGGCCCGGAGACAGGCCGACGCCCCCGGCTGCAGCGATCTGGTGGCCAGGGCTTGAAGGGATTTTCAGGAGGTGTGAGATGAAGCTGTTGGACATCCATACCCATCTGGGAGAGGTGATCTCAGGGGGTCGGGCGCGGAGGCCGTTGACCCCCCATCAGCTCGTGGACAGGATGAACAGGTTGGGGATAGAGAAAGCCGTGTTGCTGCCGCTCGACAGCCCCGAGGCGAGCGATCGGTATTTCCCAACCGAATCGGCCCTCGAAGCGAGCGATCTCTACCCCGAAAGGCTGATACCGTTCTGCTGCGTCGATCCGAGGAGGCTGAGGGTCGGGAGGAGGATAGAGCGGTATAGGGAGATGGGATGTGTGGGCTTCGGGGAGCATAAGGTCGGCCTGCCCATAGACGACCCCAGGAGCGTGGAGATATACCGGGTCTGCGGCGAGCTGGGCATGCCCGTGCTGATCCACATGGATCACCTGATCATCCCCAGGCTGAACTACGACGAGCCGGGCCTGCCCAACCTCCGCAGGGTGGTCGAATCCCTCCCGGACACGATCTTCATCATGCACGGGCCGGGGTGGTGGGCCGAGATCTCGGCGGAGGTCGAGATGGGAGTGGCCTACCCGAAAGGGCCGGTCAAGCCGGGCGGGGCGGCGGATAAGATCCTGGAGGAGTGCCCCAACGTCTACGCCGATCTGTCGGCCGGATCGGCATACAACGCGCTCACCAGAGACCCGGAGTTCACGAAGGATTTCCTCGAGCGGAACTGGAGGAAGCTGCTTTTCGGGACGGATTACCTGCATGCCGATCAGGAGCTGCCGATAGTCGATCTGATAAGGGAGCTTCCCATCTCCGAGGAGAAGAAGGAGGCCATAGCCTACGGCAACGCCGCTAAGCTCCTGGGTCTGGAGGGCGATCGATGAGCCTGAGGGTCGGCATCGTCGGGTGCGGGAACGTCGCTATGAACCGCCACGCCCCCGCCTTCGCGAAGATAGAGGGGGTGGAGATCGTCGCGGCGTGCGATCTGGTGGAGGAGAAGGCCAGGGCGCTGGCGAGCCGATACGGCGCCAGGTGGTATACGAACCTGGACGAGATGCTCGAAAAGGAGGAGCTGGATCTGGTCGACGTGGTGACGCGTGAGACCGACAGGGCTGAGCCGTTGATAAAATGCCTGAGGGCTGGGAAGCACGTCTTCTGCGAAAAGCCGTTGGTGGGGAAAAAGGGCCAGTTCTGCGTGGATGAGGGGGATCTCGAGGAGGCCAGGAGGGTGATAGACGAGTGGGTCAGGGCCGGGACCTCCTTCGGGATAAACTTCAACTACCGAACCGCTCCCCACGCCGTCAAGCTCAAACGATTGATCGATGAGGGCGAGCTGGGCGAACCCGTCCTGATAAACGTCTTCGCCCATCTGGCCTGCTGGAGCCACGTCATAGACCTGATGCGCTGGTTCAACGGGGAGGTGGAGGAGCTGACGGCCTACATGTCGGGGCCGGAGCACGCCAGGGACAGATCGGCGACGCTGAGGTTCGGGAACGGATCGATAGGGACGCTCGTGGGAACGGTCAGGCTGGGGTGGCACCACCCGCTTCTGAGGATAGAGGTGGTCGGGACGAGGGGGAGGGCTGTGATAGAGGATCTGTGCGGCAGCTTCACCTTCTACCCCTCCGACAGGCGCGAGGTCATAAGCTGGAGCCAGCCCGTGGAGAGCTGGAGGGCGGAGTTCGCCCTGACGTTCGAAAGATCGATCCGCAACTTCGTCTCGGCCCTGATGGAGGGGAGGGAGCCGCCTGTAACCGGCTGGGACGCGCTGAGGGAGATCGAGATCGACGCGGCCATCCCCATCTCGGCCCGCAGGGGAGGGCCGGTCAGGATAGAGCATTACCGGCCTCAGGGGTAGAACCTCGCCCTCTTTATCTCCGGCTCCCCCTCCCCCGCCTCGATCATTCGGCGGATCAGCTTCTCCCTCAGCTGATCCGCCACCTCCCTATACTCCCTCCTGCCGGCCAGGTTCACCAGCTCGTAGGGGTCGGCGTAGAGGTCGTAAAGCTGATGCTCGACGAAGCTCGCCGGACGGGTCCCTCATCGTCGCCCTCCCTTCAGAGCTTCATCTTGAGGAACTCCTCGAACGATCCTCCCAACAGCATCCGGACATCGCGCCTCATCTCCTCCTCCGAGACGACCCACCCCGTCTCGGCCAGGTCGGAGTATTTATCCGTCAGGACGTCGGCTATGATCGATTTCGAGTGGGCCCATTTGTAGATCAGCTGATCCAGGACGCGGGCGTCGGAGTGCTGTGCCGTGAAGCTCCAGCCCAGCATCTCCATCCTCTCCCTCGTGATCTCCTCCACGATCGACGGGTTGTTCAGGAACCACCAGCAGCCGAAGATGTGGAGGTTGCGGAACTTCCTAGCCGCCACAACCAGCTCATGCTGGTTCTCGCGTGAAAGGACGGTGAGGAGGAACTTGACGCTTGGGTAGTTCCTGCAGAGGTATTCGATCGAGTCGATCGACGCCTTGCCCACGGAGTCGCCGGCCACCCTCAGGTGGGGGTTGGTCGATCTCTTGACGCCGATCATCATCGCCACCGGCAGCTTCCTCTCCTCCGCCACGGGCAACACCGCTTCCTCCATCAGGATGGAGGCCGGCTCGTCGCAGGGGACGCGGAAGGTCGGCGGCAGCGAGGCTGCCATGTAGACCGGCTTCATCCGGTCGATCCACTCGTTCAGGAACCTCCTGACCTCCGCCGCCGTTTTAGGCTCAACCCTCTCCATCACGTCGTAGCCCCACGACCTCATGATCCCCGAGGTTCGCTCCCAGTCGGTCAGGATCGGGTCGATCCTGAGCGCGGGCTTGAAGCGCGGATCCTCCCGCCGTCCCTCCAGCCAGACCCTTCTCTCCTCCTCGTCGAACGGGTTGTTCGTCATGACGACGTATTTGACCTTCGAAAGCTCGAAGACCCTGTCGATGTAATCCTCCAGCTTCACCGATTCGAAATAGGAGCGATACGCGTTCAGATCGCGCTTTGATACGTCCAGGCCCAGCTTGTTCAGGGTCGTGAGCACCCCCCTTGCGGCCTCGCTTATGGGGGAGCGTTTCACGAAGAGCGTCTCCCAGATCAGGTCGGCCTGCTCCCTCTTGCTCATCCCCCAAAAATCGTCATACGGCATGTCCAAGAAACGCATCGCTTCGGCTATCAGGTAGTGGTAGGTGAGCAGCTCGTCTATTCCCCACAGAAGCAGCTTCCCGAAGCTCGGGTCGAAGAGGTGTGTGTGGATGTCTATGACCTCCGTCTCCTCCACGACCCTTCGGACGAGCGATTTTATCTCCTCCCTGGTCATCGCGCCCCTCCCTGAAGCTGGGATTTCGATCTCAATTATAAGCGATGCCGAAGCTTTAGGCAAAGGCCGAGGTATAACAGGATCTTGCGGCTCGTCAGGCGCCGGGCTTAAGGCCGTCGATGGCAATTGAAACAGCCTCATCCGGCGTTACGATCACGTTTTGAAAGGGCTCGACATGTCTGCCGTCGATCTCCATCCCCCTGAGCGGCGTCAGCGCGGTCACGCCGATCAGCTCCCTGAACTCCGGTATTCCTAACAGCTCCTCGCCCCCCTTAGTGATCCCGCCCAGGACGATCCTTCCCCCTTCGACCGTCGCTTTCCTTATGAGGTGATGCATCAGTC
>QNBQ01000187.1 GCA_003645735.1 Candidatus Poribacteria bacterium | reverse complement strand
GTCGAGGGGGAGGGGATGGGAGCATATGAGTGCCAGCACGCCCTGGCCGTGGCGCTCGTCGGTGACGGGAGGCCCAGGGCGCTGTCGATCGTCAAATCCCCCCTCGGGCTCTTCGATACGAAGATCTGTCTCGCCACCCCCAGGTCGTTCGCGATCTTCGATGGGTTCGATATCGAGGTGAGGGGAGAGGAGCTCAAATCGGCCCGATACGAGCTCAGGGGCGACGGGTTCGAGATAACACACGAGCTTGAGGGCGGGGAGATCGCCGTCAGGATAAGGGCTGCTAAGGGATGTTTCGTCATCTCGTTCGAGCTCAGAGGGGAACTTGATCCCCGCAAGCGGATAACCCTCCTGAGGCTGAGGCGGTGCTCGAAGAGGGCCGTCAGGATATACGCCGGGCCGGGAAACGTCATAGTCGACCCGCAGAGGCCCTTCGTCCTCCAGACCGACGGCCACAGGCTGTCGACGAGGTTCGTCGCCTTCGATTTCGAGATGGGCCCGACGCTTCTCCAGGCGGTCGACATCCCCCCCGACTGCCTGGAGGTCGACCCTGAAAGGAGGATCTACTCGCTGAGGGCGCAGCTGAACGCCTCCTTCCACCTGATCCCCACCGACAGGGGAGCCTTTTACGCTGCGAAGGCTTACAGGGAGTTCCTAAACCCCAAGCCCGCCCCGGCCATCGGGAAGCTGGCCGGGAGGTTCGTCTTCGACCTGTGGGGAGGGTATAGGTATTCCGAGGTCGCCGAGGAGCTTGAGAAAGCTTTCAAATACGGGCTTACGGACGCCCTCGTCGTCTACCACAACTGGCAGAGATGGGGCTACGATTACAGGCTGCCCGATATCCTGCCGCCCAACCCCCGCTTCGGGAGCGTCGAGGATTTCAAGCGTTTGATCGATACGTGCCGCAAATACGGCGTTCTGTTCGCCCCTCACGACAACTACATCGATTTCTACCCCGACGCGACCGATTTCAGCTACGACCACATCTGCTTCGCTGAGGACGGAAAGCCCGTCAAGGCCTGGTTCAACAGGTCCAGGGGCGCCCAGTCCTACAGGTTCCGGCCCGATAGGATACTCCCGTTCATCAGGAGGAACATGGAGCTCATGAAGCGGTTTGCCCCCACGGCCTACTTCGTGGACGTCTTCTCATCGATCGTGCCCTTCGATTACTTCGACAGGGAGGGGAGGTTTCATCCGAGGACCGAGACGGTGAGGAAGTGGTGCGAGGCGTTCGATTTCATAAGGGAGGAGCTGGGCGGTGCGCCCCAGATAAGCGAGAGCGGCCACGATTGGCTCGTAGGCTATCTCGAGGGCGCCCAGGCCAACCACCTCAGGGTCGATAAGCCCCCTGAAGGGGGCTACTCATGGGCGGTCTGGGCCGTGGAGTGCGTCGACGCCGAGAGGATACCCTGGTTCGACGTCGTCTATCACCACGTCTTCATCCTACATGGGGCCGGATATGAGCCGAGGTATGCGGCGGGCCTCGATCCCGAAAAGCACGGCATCTACAGCGACGATTACATCTCCACCGAGGTCCTGACCGGCCATCCCCCGATGGTCTCCAAGCCGTTCGGCGGGGATGTGGTGAGGAAATACTGGCTGCTGGGCGATTTCGCCCGCGCCGTGGCGGCGGTCCCCATCGAGTCGGTCGAATTTTATGAGGACGACATACACAGGCAGATCGTCAGATACTCAAATGGGGCGGTCGTCTACGTCAACAGGGGCGATCGGATCTGGGAGGTGGAGGGAAGGAAGCTGCCGAAATACGGGTTTTACGCGAGATGCGGGGAGGTCGAGGCCATGATAGCTCAGGCCGAAGAGGGGGTGAGGTTGGATCTGGCGGTATCCCCTGGCTCCCTCTTCGTCAACGTGAGGCCCGAGGAGGGGGGAGGGGAGGTCGATCTGGGCTTCCTGCGGACCGACGGCGGTTTCAGGATCGAGGCCGCCGAGGAGGGGTTGAAGCTGGTGCCGCTTCCGGGGCGGGGGCCTTTCTCCGCGACGCTCAGGCTCGGGAGGCTCCCCATCCCGGCCCCTAGGAGGATCGAAGGGGTGTTCGAGATCGACGCCGAGGGGAGGAGGTTGAGGGGGATCGCTTTCGAGCTCAGGGGGAATGAGCTGAGCTTCAGGACAAGCCCCCAGGCTTTCGGATACATCATCGGGGGGAGGTAGCCTATGAAACATCCGAGCGTCAAGGATCTGTTTTCGGTCGAGGGACAGGTCGCCTTCGTGACGGGCGGCGGAAGGGGTATAGGAAAGGTGTTCTGCCTCACCTTGGCCGAGGCGGGGGCCGATGTGGCCGTCATCGACATCGATCCCGAGACGGCCTCCCAAACGGCCAAGGAGATAGAGGCGATGGGCAGGAGGGCGCTGGCCATAAAGGCCGACGTGACCAAACCGGATGAGGTCGAGAGGGCCGTTCAACAGACCGTCGAGCGGTTCGGCAGGATCGACATACTGGTGAACAACGCGGGGATATGCATACACGAGAACGCCGAGAACATGACGGATGAACAGTGGGACGCGGTCATGGACGTCAACTTGAAGGGCGTCTTCAACTGCTGCAGGGCCGTGGGGAGGGTGATGATCAAGCAGGGCGGCGGGAAGATAATAAACGTCGCCTCCATGTCTGCCCTCATCGTCAACAGGCCCCAAAACCAGGTGGCGTATAACGCCTCGAAGGCGGGCGTCGTGATGCTGACCAAATCGCTGGCGGTGGAGTGGGCGCAGTATGGGATAAGGGTGAACGCGATAAGCCCCGGCTACACTTTGACTGAAATGACCAAGAAGGTCTCACACCTGTTCCCCGTTTGGAAGCCGATGATACCGATGGGGAGGCTGTGCGAGCCGGAGGAGCTGAGGGGAGCGCTGCTGTTTTTGGCCTCCGACGCCTCATCTTACGTCACCGGCCACAACCTCGTGGTGGACGGGGGATACACGCTGATCTGAGCTGTCCATCGTCGGCTGTAACCCGTATCGGCGATAACCCGTTTATAGTTCGGACAGACCACAACCCCGCGGTGCGGAATGGTATGCAGGACGCTGCTCATCGCCGCCGTTTTATTTGCGCTTTTCGCGGCCCAAGGGGAGGAGCTTAAACCCCTCTTCGACCAGCCGCTCATAAACAGCTCGCCGTTGAGGATCGGCGAGAAGCTCACCTTTAAGGTCAGCCTCCTCGGCATACCCGCCGGCTGGCAGATGCTGCACGTGGCGGGCAGAGAGGTGATCGATGGCCGGGAGGTGGTAAGGGTCGTCTCCTCGTCCCGCACGAACAAGTTCTTCTCCAAGATCTACTTCTTCTCCGATTTCCGCGAAAGCCTGCTCCTACCCGATTTGATCTCGCCCGTGAGATACAGGAAGAGGATCGAGGAGAAGAGGTTCAAGGCGGAGGTAGAGGTGATCTTCGATCGCCGGAGCGGAACCGCGATCATAAGGGAGAGGGGGCGGGAGAGGAGGATAGACGTGCCGCCCGATATCCAAGACGAGCTTTCGATGCTCTTCCTGGTCAGGACGAGGCGGATGAGGATAGGGGAGAGATACTTCTTCCCGCTGCTCATGAGGGATAAGGTCGAGAGGATAACCGTGGATCTGCTGGGGAGGGTGAGGATCAAAACCGTTTTGGGCGAGGTGGAAGCGCTCGTCATCTCATCCTCAAACGGACATAAGGTCTGGCTGACGGACGACGAGGGGAGGATACCGGTCAGGATAGAGGCGAAAACCAAGCTCGGCAAGGCGGTCAGCCGCCTTGAGGGGATTGAGCGGTGAGCCACCCACGGATCTGCCTCACGAACTCCTCCAGCGCCCGAATCCGATCCGACAGGCTCTCATAAATCCTCCTGTGATCTATCCTCCGGTAAAGGTAAACCAGCAGGTTCCTGAGCCTAGCCATGTCCGCCATGGCCTCCGCAAGCTTGGGGGATATGATCCCCTCCTCGCACAGGATGTGGAAGACATCGGCGTAGGTCTGAGGCGCCCGAAGGCCCAGGCGTGCGATGATGTGGTTCCCGACGTTGAGGGCGCTTTCGATAGCCGTCTGTAATCTCCTCTCCACCACGGCCTGTAGATCCCTATCGTTGAGGTAGAGCTGAAGATCCAACCCCGCCTTCTCCCTCAGGCTCCTCAGATCCTCGCTTATGAGCCGGAGGAGCTCGATCACCCTATCCCCGTCCACCTTCGGGGCGGACATATCGAAGCCCTCCAGAAAGTCCGAGTTTCCCATGTGGCGAAGCAGTTTGAGATCCGGGGCGCGGCTGTAGATCCTCTCGACAGCTCGGGCGAGCAGCTCCCCATCCCTGCATAGGACGAGCTTGCCCTCCCTTAAAACCTCTAAGGCGAGAAAATCGGGCGCTTCGAGCACGTTCACCAGCGAAAGGTCGTCCGTTCCAAGCAGCTCGGTCAGGCCCCTGAAAAGCGCGCTTTCGAACCGCTCCAGCTCCTCCCCCCGAAGCCGATCCTCGGGGAGATACGCCACATCGATATCGCTGAGAGGGGTCGCCTCACCTCTGACGACGGAGCCGAAGAGCCACAAGGCGATCAGCCCATCGGCCTCGTCGGCCAGGGGTTTGAGCCGCTCAACCAGTCCCTTCAGGTCCCGTCTGAACACGCCCTCACCCTATCGGATTAGCTTACCAGATAAACCCCCGGCTTTCAAGGCCGGATCGGCCCTCACGCTTGCCCGAGCCGATCCGTTTGTGGTAACATTTATCGCGGTGAGCGGGGATGGGGATCGTCAGGAGGAAGCTGCTCATCAAGGGGATCGTCCAGGGGGTGGGGTTCAGGCCGTTCATCTACAACCTGGCGCACCGCCACGGGCTTAAGGGATGGGTTCTCAACTCCACGGACGGCGTTCACATAGAGGTCGAAGGCGAGCTTGAGGAGGTGGAGCGGTTCATATCCGAGATAGAGCCTAAGGCCCCTCCTCTGGCGCGGATCGACTCGATACAGGTCCAGGAGCTTGAGCCGGTCGGATACG
>QNBQ01000186.1 GCA_003645735.1 Candidatus Poribacteria bacterium | reverse complement strand
TTGGAGTCGCCGGAGAGGCAGTTGATGTCGTAGCCGACTCCTCCGGGGCTGATGACCCCTCCCTCATCGGGGTTCATCGCCGCGACCCCGCCTATGGGGAAGCCGTAGCCCCAGTGGATGTCGGGCATGGCGAGCGAGTATTTCACGATGCCGGGCAGGGTGGCGACGTTGGCCAGCTGGAGCAGGCTGTTGTCCTCCATTATCTTCTTGAGCAGCTTCTCGCTGGCGTAAAATATGCCTTCAACCTTCATCCCCGGCACGGCCCCTTTGGGGACGCGCCATTTGTAATCGGTGATCTTCTCATATCTGATCCTGGCCATCTCCCCGATCCCCCTGCGGCTTTCTCACATATGAAAAAACCACAGGCTACCGCCGGGGTAACCTGTGGCGGAAACTGGCGGGCTCGACGGGATTTGAACCCGCGATCTCCGGCTCGACAGGCCGGCGTGTTAGGCCAGGCTACACCACGAGCCCGATCCTCTGAGGGTCCCAAAGCTGGTAGGCGGGATAGGACTCGAACCTATGACCTACGGCTTGTAAGGCCATCGCTCTAACCACCTGAGCTACCCGCCCACCAGAGCATAAACTAGTATACCAGCTGATAAACGAGTTGTCAAGTGCCCCAGCCCTCTCCACCTCAGCCGAAGCTCCTCGACCACATGTCCCTCCAGCTCATCGGGGTCGAACCGGGTCGGCTTGAACCCGCCCGGGGGAGGCAAGCCGGTTTGACTGGGGGCGGGTCGATGTGGTAACTTTTCCATCGACCTCCGAGGAGGGTTTCAGGGATGAGGGCGATTTACTTGGACTGTTTCTCCGGGATAAGCGGGGATATGACGCTGGGGGCGCTTATAGATCTGGGCCTGGATTTCGAGGCGCTGAGGGCCGAGCTGGCCAAGCTCGGCCTGAGGGGGTATGAGATCCGGGCGGAGAAGGTCAGGAGGGGAGGGATATCGGCGACCAAGTTCACGGTGGAGGTCGACCATCGCCATCCGCACGAGCGGAGGGGGCTGAGCGAGATATTCGAGATAATCGATTCGGCGGACATATCGGAGAGGGCGAAGTCGAGGGCCAAGGAGATCTTCGACCGCCTGGCCGAGGCCGAGGCCAGGGTTCACGGGGTGCCGAAGGAGGAGGTTCACTTCCACGAGGTGGGCGCGATCGACTCGATCGTGGACGTGGTCGGGACGGCCTTAGCCCTGGATCTGCTGGGGGTGGAGAAGGTCTTCTCGTCGCCCATCCCGCTGGGGAGGGGGTTCACCCGTTCGGCGCACGGAACCATCCCCGTCCCGGCCCCCGCCACGGTCGAGCTTTTGAGGGGCGCCCCGGTTAGGGGGACGGATATAGAGGCGGAGCTGACCACGCCCACGGGCGCCGCCATAGCCTCGACCCTCGCCTCCGATTTCGGCCCCATGCCCCCCATGAGGATAGAAGGCGTGGGATACGGGGCGGGGTCGAGGGAGCTGCCTCAGCAGCCGAACGTTTTGAGGGTAGTGATGGGCGAGCTTTGCGAGGAGGGGCTGTTGACCGATGTCGTGACGGTTTTGGAGACGAACGTGGACGACATGAACCCGGAGATGCTGGGGTATCTGATGGAGAGGCTGTTTGAAGCGGGGGCTTTGGACGTCTTCTTCACGCCCATCCAGATGAAGAAGAACAGGCCGGCGGTTAAAGTTTCGGTCATAGCCCGCAGGGGGGATGAGGGGAGGATGGCCGAGCTGATGCTATCCGAGACCAGCACGATAGGGGTGAGGATGTTCGAGGCCCGGAGGCTGAAGCTGCCCAGGGAGGTGGTGGAGGTCGATACGCCCTATGGCAGGGTTAAGGTGAAGGTGTCGAGGATGGGGGAGGTGGTGAAGATCGCGCCGGAGTATGACTCGTGCAAGGAGGCCGCTAGGAAGGCGGGCGTCCCGCTCAGGGTCGTTTATGAAGCGGCCCTCAAATCGACCTCAGGATAGCTCCCCCAGCTTCCTGTAGATCGTCCTGCGGCTTATGCCCAGTATCTGCGCCGCCTTCGTCTTGTCGCCGCCTGTCCTCAGCAGCGTCTCCTTGATCAGAAGCCTCTCCACCTCATCCAACGTCATGCCGAACGGGATGAAGATGCCGTCCTCCCTCCTCTCGCCCTCCGGCTCCCCCAATATCCAGGGCGGGAGATCCTGAACGGTTATCTCGTCCCCCTCGGCGAGGATAACGGCCCTCTCCAGGGCGTTTTCAAGCTCCCTCACGTTGCCCGGCCAATCGTATCTCAAGAGCATCTCCATCGCCTCCTCGGAGATCGACATCTCCCCCCTGCCGTGTCTTCTGCCGTGTTTGCGGACGAAGTAGGAGGCCAGCTCCGGTATATCTTCCTTCCTCTCCCTGAGGGGGGGTATCCTTATGGTGACGACGTTGAGCCTGTAGTAGAGATCCTCCCTCAGCCTGCCCTCCTCGACGGCCTTTTTGACGTTCTCGTTCGAGGCGGCGATGATCCTGACGTCCACCTTTATCGGCTCCGCCCCACCGATCCTCTCGAACTCCCCCTCCTGGAGCACCCTCAGCAGCTTGACCTGCGCGTTGGGGGAGAGCGAGGTGACCTCGTCCAGGAAGAGCGTTCCGCCGTCGGCCAGCTCGAACCTTCCCTTCCTCTGGTAGTATGCGTCCGTGAAGGCCCCCTTCTCGTGGCCGAAAAGCTCGTCCTCTATCAGCGTCTCGGGCAGGGCGCCGCAGTTGACCGGGATGAAGGGCTTGGCGGCTCGCGGCGAGCGGCGGTGGATGAACCTCGCCAACACCTCCTTGCCCGTCCCCGTCTCACCCTCTATCAGCACCGTGGCCTTGGTCGGCGCCACCTTCGCGGCCAGCTCATACACCTCCCTGATCGCCCGGCTGCTCCCCACCACGAACTCCTCCTCCGCCTCCCCTTCCTCCGGGGGGATGAAGGCGAGCATCCTCTCCGCCCTGTTGAGCGCCATGGTCACCTGCCAGTTCCTGAGCGGCCTGAGCAGCACATCCCAAATCCCCCGCTCGAGGGCGTCCTCCGGCACCTCATCCTCATCGGCCACAAGTATGAAGAGCTTCCCGGAGCCGGGATCGACGAGGCTCAGGAAGGAGGGATCGATGAATGCCAGATCGACCTCCCCGAGCGCCTGACGGGCCGACCCGGGATCCCCCGCCACGACCACCGAATGTTCGTCGGGGAGCACCCCGCTGAGCTCCCCGACCAGCTTGCGATCTCCGGTGGCGATCAACACCCTCATGCCAGGGATTCCATCACCTCGTCCAAGTGTTTTTTGGCCTCCCTACAGATCTGAAGGGGAGGCCTGTCCCAATACTCCTGCCGGAAAACCTCGACCGACAGGAAGCCGTCGTATCCCTTCCTCTTGACGGCGCTCAGCATCTCCCTCAGCGGTATGACCCCCAGCCCGGGATACAGCCTGTGCCCGTCCTGCAGCTCCTCCTTGGGGAGATCCTCGCAATCGTTGACGTGGATCAGGAAGAGCTTCTCTATCGGTATCCCCTCGATCTCCTCGACCGTCACGCCCGATTTGTAGTAATGGAAGGTGTCCATCATGATCCCGATCGCCTCGTGATCGGCCCTTTCGACGATCCTGAGGGCCTCTTTGGGACCGGGCACGAACGGGTGACCTCCCAGCGGCTCTATGGCCAGCCTGACGCCGTGTTCGGAGACGACCTCGGCGTATTCGCGGGCTCGCGATCCGGCTATCTTCCAGGCGGAGTGTTCGTCCATATCGGGCGGCGGCGCATCGGGGCAGACCAGCAGCAGGTCGCACCCTATCTCCGAGGCTATCCTGGCCGCTTCCCTCAGCTCCTCGGCGCATTCCTCCTCGCCCGAGAAGAACCTTATGCTGTAGGGGCAGAGGGCGACCGGCGTCAGGTTGTGATCCTCCAGCATCGCCCTGAGCGCCGCCGTTGTGTTCCTCTCCAGAAACGCCCTCAATTTGGCCGTCCAGATCTCTATCCCCTTGAACCCCGCCTTGGAGGCGCACCTTATGTCCTCCTCAAGCGGGTAGGGCATCGTGGTCGCGCCGTTCAGACACGGTTTCATCCTTCACCCCTCCTTCTGATCAGGACAAGCCTTCTGCCCGTGTCGAGGCCGGGCGGCATCTCGGGCCTCAAAACGGCCTCCACCTCCCCGCCCAGCTCGGCTATAAGCTCAGAGGCCTCCTCGACCTCCCGCTCGGCGTCCTCCCCTTTGAAGGCGATGAAGATCCCCCCGGGCCTGAGCAGCTTGAGGCAGTAGCCGACCGAATCGGACAAATCGGCCACATATCTGGTCGTGACGACGTCGAACGCCCCCTCAAACCCGGGCCTTTCGGCCAGCTCCTCGGCCCTGCCCCACACCACCCTCACCCCGCTGAGGCCCATCATGACCGTCAGGTATTTCAAGAAGGCCGTCTTCTTGTGGGATGAGTCTATCAGGGTCGTCTCGATCGACGGCTCACAGATCTTCATGGGGAGGCCTGGGAAGCCCGCCCCCGTCCCGACGTCCGCCAGCTTCGCGCCCGGCTCTATCAGGCCGAGCTTCAAGGGGAGGAGAGAGTCGATGAAATGCTTGTGGATTATCCCTCTGTCATCGGTTATCGACGTGAGGTTGACCCTTCTGTTCCACTTTTTAAGCTCGTCGCGGTATAATGCGAACATCCTGATCTGCTCCTCGCTCAGCTTAAACCCGGCTCTCCGCATCGCCCTCTCAAGCTCCGCCCTGAACCCCCTCATACCGCCTCCCGCTCCTCCTTCCAGGCCTTCAAGGCGACCATCAGCACGGCTATATCGGCCGGGGAGACGCCCGATATCCTGGAGGCCTGTCCTATGGAGCGGGGACGGATCTTCATCAGCTTCTCCCTCGCCTCGTTCGAGATCCCCTTCACCTTGGAGTAGTCGAAGTCGGGCGGTATGAGCATCCCCTCCATCTTCTTGAACTGCTTTATCTGCTGCTCCTGCCTCTTTATGTAGCCCTCGTATTTGATCTGGATCTCGACCTGCTCCTTCACCTGCCACGGCAGCTCCTG
>QNBQ01000185.1 GCA_003645735.1 Candidatus Poribacteria bacterium | reverse complement strand
GAGGGAGATCGGGCGAGGGGGTTTAATCGAGATCGAATCGGCGCTCCGGTCCTCACCTCCTCCCTCCCAAAACGCGAGGGATGGGACGACCTTCTCGCCCCTTTTAAGCTTGAGAAGGTGAAAGAGGATGAGGACCGGGATGAGGGTTAAAAGCAGGAGCGCTTTGGGCTGAAGGAAGCTCATTTACCTTCGGGCTTTTCGCCCATCGCCTCCTGGAGGGCCTTTGTCATCTCCTCGGCGTCCTGTCTCCCCACCTCGCCGAACTCCATGAGCCTCTCTATCTCGGCTTTCGCCTCGTCGAACTTGCCGAGCTGTATGTAGATGTTGGCCAGGTTCTTGTGCATCTCCCGGAAGACCCCCGGCCAGTTCTTCTTGCCCTCCAGGGCGATGATCCTCTTCGCCCTCTCTATGGCCTCGTTGACCGTCTCGTCGAGATCGGCCTTCTTTTCGGGGTTTTCCTCGAACGATTTGGGATCCTCCTTGTATTTCTTGAGCAGATCCAGCGCCCTATCGCACACCCTGTAGGTCTTCTCGATGTTTATCATCCCATCGAATATGTTGAAGATGCTGAGCAGCTTCATAGCTCCGCCCTCCCCTCAGATGTTCGGTTTCCTCAGGTGGTAGTCGGTGTTTTGCTCGAAGGCGTAGGCGACCCTTATGATGCTCTCCTCGTCGAACGGCTTGCCGATGATCTGCATCCCTATCGGCAGCCCGTCCGAGCTGAACCCACAGGGGATGGATATGGCACAGATGCCGGCCAGGTTGACCGATATGGTGAAGATGTCCGACAGATACATCGTCAGGGGATCGTCGATCTTCTCGCCTATCCTGAAGGCGGGGGTGGGGGAGGTGGGCGTGACGATCACGTCGACCTTTTCGAACGCCTGGTCGAAATCGCGCTTTATCAGCGTCCGAACTTTAAGCCCCTTGAGGTAGTAGGCGTCGTAGTAACCGGCGCTCAGGGCGTATGTGCCGAGCATGATCCTCCTCTTGACCTCCGGGCCGAACCCCTGGCTGCGTGTCTTCTTATACATGTCGATCAGATCCTCGGCCCCTTCCGCCCTGAATCCGTATTTGACCCCGTCGTATCTCTCCAAGTTAGCGCTCGCCTCGGCGGAGGCGATAATGTAATAATCGGCAACGGCGTATTCGGTGTGCGGAAGCGATATCTCCTCGACCATCGCCCCCATCTCCTCGAACTTCTTAAGCCCGGCCTTGACCGCCTCCTCCACCTCGGGGTCGATCCCCTCGATGAAATACTCCTTCGGGACGCCGATCTTGATCCCCTTGACGTCGGGGATCAGGCTTTTGGTGAAGTCGGGCACGGGCACGTTTGCCGAGGTGGAGTCCATGGGGTCGTATCCGCAGATGGCGTTCATCATCAGCGCGCAATCCTCAACGTCCTTCGTTATGGGGCCTATCTGGTCGAGCGAGGAGGCGAAGGCGACCAGCCCGAACCTGGAGACCCTCCCATATGTGGGCTTAAGCCCCACCACCCCGCACAGCGCGGCGGGCTGTCTGATGGAGCCGCCCGTATCCGACCCGAGCGCGCAGATCGCCTCATCCGCCGCGATGGCCGCCGCCGATCCGCCGCTTGAGCCGCCCGGAACCCTGTCCAGATCCCATGGGTTCCTCGTGATGAAAAACCCCGAGTTCTCGGTCGAGGAGCCCATGGCGAACTCGTCCATGTTCGTCTTGCCGATCATGACGATCATCTGCCGGTTCAGCTTCTCCATCACGGTGGCGTTATATGGCGGGACGAAGTTGTAGAGGATCTTGGAGGCGCATGTGGTCAGAACCCCTTTGGTGCAGATGTTGTCTTTGATCGCCACCGGTATGCCGGCCAGATCGGGCAGCTCCTCCCCGGAGGCCAACTTTCGATCGACCTCCTCCGCCTGCTTCAAGGCCAGGTCGTCCGTGATCGTTATGTAGGCCTTTATCTTCTCCTCGACCTGCCCTATCCTCTCAAGCACCGATTTCACGATCTCTACCGCCGATACCTCCCTTTTTCTCAGAAGATCCCTCAGCTGGTGGGCCGTCATCTCGTAAAGCTCCATCCCGCTACCCCCTTCAGGTGATCACCTTCGGGACGGCGAAATAGCCCTCAACCGGATCGGGCGCGTTTTTCAACATCTCCTCCCTCGGATAGGAGGGTTTTGGGACGTCGTCCCTGAAGACGTTTTTGATCGGCAGCACATGCGAGGTGGGCTCGACGTCCGAGGTGTCAAGCTCGTTCAGCTTGTCGATGTAGTTAAGTATCCTCTCAAGCTGGGAGGTGAACTGTTTTTTCTCCTCCTCGGAGAACTCCAGCCTCGCCAGGTTGGCGACGGCCTCGACCTCTTCTATCGTTATCTTCGCCATGTCCGGATCGCCCCCCTTCGGATCTTCGATAAAAGGATATCCGATCGGGGATCGGCTGTCAAGAACGGCCGTCCGGAGTTGACGGTGCGAAGGGGAGGGGGTATAATTCTCCACGCCCGAGCGGTTTGCGGAGCGACTCCGGGGATGGGAGGTGATCGATGGAGAAGGAGCTTTGGAGCAGCAGAGGGGCGTTTATTATGGCCGCCGTCGGCTCGGCGGTGGGCCTGGGAAACCTGTGGAGGTTCCCCTATGTGGTTTATGAAAACGGCGGAGGGGCTTTCCTGATACCGTGGGTTGTGGCGCTGGTGACCGCCGGGATACCGCTTCTGATGCTGGAGTTCGCGCTGGGGCACATGATGAGGGCTGGAGCTCCCAAAAGCTTCCACAACATCGCCCGCTCCAGCTGGGTCGGATGGGGATGCCTGCTGAACGGGTTCGTCATCGTCTCGTATTACGCCGTCGTCATGGGATGGGTGTTCGTGTATCTCTACTACTCGATCGGGGTGCAGTGGGGCGACAGGGCGGAGGAGTTCTTCTTCAAGGATTTCCTGGGGCTCTCCTCGGGGCCCGGTGAGCTGGGAGGGATGAGGTGGCCGGTGCTGTTGGGGTTGGTTCTGACCTGGATCTCGATCTTCCTCATCATATTCAAAGGGGTGAGGGTCGTTGGTAAGGTCGTCGCCGTCACGGTTCCGCTTCCGGCGCTGCTCATCCTGCTGTTTGTGGCCAGGGGGATGACGTTAGATGGGGCGCTTGAGGGGCTGAAGTTCTATCTGAAGCCCGACTTCTCCAAGCTGCTTGACCCCAAGGTATGGCTGGCCGCCTATGCGCAGGTCTTCTTCTCATTGAGCCTGGCCTTCGGGATCATGGTCGCATACGCCAGCTACCTGCACGAGAGATCCGACGTGGTCGGCAGCGCCATCATAACCGCGGCCTTGGACGCGGGGATAAGCTTCGTGGCCGGTTTTGCCGTCTTCAGCGTGCTGGGCTACCTGGCGTTCCAGAAGGGGGTCGGCGTGCCGGAGGTTGTGGCCGGGGGGCCGAGCCTGGCGTTCGTGACCTATCCGACGGCCATAAAGCTGTTGCCGTTCGGCGCCTCCTTCTTCGGGCTTTGCTTCTTCCTGATGCTGCTCACCCTCGGGATAGATTCGGCCTTCTCGCTCGTGGAAGCCTTCGTGGCGGGGGTTAAGGACGTGTGGAACATCTCCAGGACGAAGGCGACGCTCATATCATGCCTTCTGCCGATGATCGGCGGCCTCATCTTCTGCACGAAGGGCGGGCTTTACTGGCTCGACATAGTCGACCATTTCATAACCAACTTCGGGCTGACCTTCTTCGGAGCGGTCGAATGTTTGGTCGTAGCGCTGTTCGGCAGAAGGATACTGAAGGAGCACATGAACAGGGTCTCGAAGATCAAGGTCGGGAAGTGGTGGGACTTCTGCATAGGTGTCTTAACCCCGCTGATCCTCGTCATCTCGATCGTGATGAACCTGATCGAGCGGATAAGGAAGCCGTATGAGGGGTATCCTGGGTGGGCGTTGGCGTTGGGCGGATGGGGGGTTGTGGCGCTCGTCATAATCGCCGCGTTGATCTTAGGGTATCTCTCCAGGAGGAGGTTCGAGCGATTGAACTCCGGCCCCGTTTCATGATAGAATAGAAGCTGAAGCTTCGAGGTGTTCCGCTCATGGGCCGATCCGCGGGAAGGAGGCTTCGCTCGATCAATCCGTTCGACGGGAGTTTGATAGGGGAGCTGGAGGTTTCGACCGCTCCCCAGATAGCCGAGATGATGGAAAGGTGCAGGGCGGCAGCTCGGAAGTGGAGGAGGATCCCGGTGGAGGAGCGCGTCGAGGCCCTTTCCCCCTTGAGGGAGCTGTTGCTCAGGAGAAGCGAGGAGATCTGCGAGCTGGTGAGCCGCGAGGTGGGCGAGCCGATATCCGAAACGCCTGTAACTGAAATCCATCCCGCCTTGGAATCGATTTCCTACTACTCGGAGATCGCCCCGGCGCTGCTTGCGGATCGCAAGGTCGAATACAGGGGCAGGTTGAAGAGCGGGAAGGCGGGGCTGAACCGATATGAGCCGGTCGGCGTCGTGGCGATCATCTCCTCATGGGTCTTCCCCTTCTCCATCCCCTTCACCCAAATAATCCCCGCTCTGGTCGCCGGAAACGGCGTGATCTTCAAGCCTTCTGAGCACGCGCCCCTCATCGGGGCGATGATAGTGGATATGCTCAAGGAGGCGCTGCCGGAGGATCTGGTCTGCCTAGCCGTGGGGGACGGGGAGGTCGGGCGGCAGATCATAAGGGCCGGTCCGGATAGGGTTGTGTTCACCGGGAGGCGTGAGACGGGCAGGAGGGTGATGATCGAGGCGGCGGAGCGTTTGCTGCCGTTGACGCTCTGCCTGAGCGGGAAGGGAACGGCGATCGTGCTGGAGGACGCCGATCTCGATAGGGCAGCGGCCGGGATAACCTACGGCGCTTTCCTCAACTCGGGCCAGGCATGCGGCAGGATCGAAAAGGTTTACGTGGCCGAAAGCCTCTTCGATCCGTTTGTGGAGAGGATTTCGGAGATCGTCGGCGGGCTTAAGACAGGCGATCCGTTGGATCCGGACACGGAGATCGGCCCTCAGACGACCGATGAGGGGATCGAGAGGTGTGTGAGG
>QNBQ01000184.1 GCA_003645735.1 Candidatus Poribacteria bacterium | reverse complement strand
CTCCTACAGGCTGCTGGTGAGGGAGGCGAGGTTCGAGAGGGATTACGAGGCGATAGTCGAGCTTGAGCAGTATCATTACGCCTCGGACGAGGAGATGCTGGCGCTCTGGCATTGCGAGAGGTGCGACTTTTATCGGGAGGGGAACGTCCAGCCCAAATGCCCCCGGTGCGGCGCCGATATGAGGTTTCATGATCTCAAAAGCGCCACCAGGGCGTCCAGGTTCCTCGTGATGGAGCTTCTCGATAAGGCCCCTTATGAGCCGCGGTATGTGGGGTATGTGAGGGTGGACCCGCCCGTCCCGCTGATGAACAGGAGGGTTCCCGGCGGGGTTGAGAGGGAGATAAGGGAGAAGGTCTTCCCGCCCGAGTGGTTCGCCCATCCCTTCCGTCCGAACGAGGAGGTTCCGCCGGAGAGGTGGTGGGACGAGCAGGGAGAGGCGCTCAAAGAGGCCAGGTCGCCCGTATCAAGGCTGGCGAGGGTCGTCGTCCACCCCGACTACAGGGTCGACGGGCTGGGCCAGCAGGCGGTCAAGGCGATGATCGACTGGGTCAGGGAGAGGTGGGTTCCCGAGATGCGCCTCCCAAAAGAGGCGATCGAGACCGTGGCGATGATGGCCAGATACAACCCGTTCATGGAGAAGGCGGGGTTCATCTACATGTGGGACACGGGCGGCGGCAGGCCGGTGCTCTATTACCCCCTCACCGAGAGGGCCGGGGAGCTGATCAGGAAGTTCCTCGAAACGGACGAGCTGGCCCGCAGACATAAGGGCAGGCTTTACAGGCCGAGGTTCAGGCCGGTGGAGAAGCTCGACTCGCCCCTGATCTTAAAGGGCTTGACCAAATCGTATACGAGCGAGCTGACTTTGGAGGAGCTTTCCGAGCCGGTCAGGAGGCTCTTGGAGGCGTTCGGCGTCAGGCACAGGGTCATACAGAAGTTCGTCATACGGAACGGGAGGATCGAGATAGCGCCGGGGACGGTCAACGTGATCGTCGGGGCATCCGGGAGCGGGAAGACGACGCTTTTGAGGGTGATATACGGGCTTGCGACCGGCTCGGAGGATCCGCTTTACAGGCCCGAGGGAGGGGAGTTCAAGCTGCCGTCAAACGTCAGGGTTCAGGCTTATATCCCGGGCGAGATAGAGCCGGAGTTCGGCGACGAGCCGATAGCCGAGGTCCTCTTCAGGATCACGGGGGACGAATCGCTGGCGGTCGAGATACTCAACTACGCGGGGATATCGGACGCGGTGCTTTACAGGGCGCCGTTCAGGGAGCTGTCGACGGGGCAGAAAGAGAGGGCCAGGATAGCCTATCTGCTGGCGCACAGGCCGAACCTGATCCTCATCGACGAGTTCGCCGCCCACCTCGACCCCACCACGGCGGTCAGGGTCGCCAGGAGGATGTCCCAGCTGGCCCGCGAGAAGAACATAACGCTGGTGCTGGTCACCCACAGAGAAGAGGTGATCAGGGCGCTTGAGCCGGATCGGATATACATGGTCGGCTACGGAACCCTCTTCAGATACGGCGAGCTGCCGGATAAGGGGTTCAGGGTGATGGAGCCGTATGCGACCTACATCGTCGAGGGCAAAAAGAGATGGGAGATAAGGAGATACCCGACCAAGGTGAGGGGGAAGGTGGGGGTCGTCAGCGGCGGGAAGCTCATAGGGACGGTGGAGATCGTCGGCTCAAAAGGGCCGTTTTCAGTCGAGGAGCTGAGCCGTCACCAGGACAGACATCTGTCCAACGACCGCTTCCTCAAGGAGTATGCCAAAGGGGAGAAGCTCTACGTCTGGGAGCTGGGGGAGGCGGAGAAGTTCGACGAGCCGATCCCCATAGAGACTAAAAAGGGCCAGAGGGTATGGGTGAAGATAGAGAAACAACAAGGCGAGGGAGGGGAGGGCGAGGGGGATGACCGGGTATGAGAGGATGATGACGGCCCTCAGCCGCCGGGAGCCGGACATGGTTCCGGTCTGGGAGCTGATCATAAACCGGCCCGTCATCGAGGCCCTCTTCGGCGATATAAGCTACTTCGATTTCGTTGAGAGGATGGATCTGGACGGGGTGACCGTCTTCGAGGACAACCTGGTCGTCAAATGGTTCGACTCGCAGACTTATCAAGACGAATGGGGGATCGTTTGGAGAATCGAGCCGGAAACCGGCATACCCTACAGGATAGACGGGCCGATCAAAAGCGAAAAAGACCTGGACAACTACACCCCTCCCGACCCGGACGCCGATCACAGGCTCAAGACGCTGGAGGAGGCGGTCAGACGGTTCAAGGGGGAGAAGGCGATCGTCTTCCTGGGCCACGACGCCTTCGAGTTCTCGCACTACCTCTACGGGATGGAGAACCTCCTGGTCGCATACATCACAAACCCGGAGTTCGTCCACAGGCTGGCGAGGGTCGTGATCGATTACAAGAAGAGGGTGATGGAGAGGGCGATAGAGATGGGGGCCGATATCGTGATGACGGGCGATGATTACGCCGACAGGCGCGGCCCGATAATGTCGCCCGATCACTTCAGGGAGTTCGTCCTGCCGTATTTGAAGGAGATGGTGGATCTGGCCAAGTCGAAGGGCGTCCCGTTCATAAAGCACACCGACGGCAACATATGGCCGATCATCGACATGATAGTCGATACGGGGATAGACGGGCTTGATCCGCTTGAGCCGATAGCCGGGATGGACATCGGGAGGGTTAAGGAGCTTTACGGGGACAGGATAGCGGTGGTTGGCAACGTCGATTGCGGCGAGCTGCTTTCGAGGGGGACGGTCGAGGAGGTCGTGGAGGCGGTTAAGGAGACGATCGCCAAGGCCTCCCCCGGCGGCGGCCACATACTCGCTTCCAGCAACAGCATCCACCCCGCGGTCAAGCCCGAAAACTACAAGGCGATGGTTGAGGCCGCCAGGGAGTTCGGGAGGTATCCGATAGATCCGAAGCTGATCGAGGAATACAAGGGGAGGAATTACATAGCCAAATACCTCTGAGCTCAGCCGAGGAGGTCGATCTTACTCCCCTTTCCCTTATCCTCCTCCATTACCCCCATCTGCTTCAGCATCTCGATCGAGATCCTCTCGGCGATCCGCTGAACGATCTTGTCCCGTTCCTTCTGTTCCTTGCTATACCTCCCCCGCGCCTCCCCGGGCTTCCTTTTCGGGGAGGGCTCCTGAAGCTTGAGCAGCCTGCTCAGCCGGGATATGAAGCCGCCGCCGTCGATGACCATCGCTCCCGCTCCGACATCGAAATAGGGGTTTTACCTCATGGTAATTATCGGAGCGGGGCGGGCCGAACTTTAGCGCCTCAGGAGCTCCCTTCCCATCCTGAACGCCTTGAGGTTGGCCTCGACGGTTTTGGGCGGGACGTTCTCGGCTATCGCCTCCTCCCAAACGGCCTCCTCGAAGGGGAGGAGGTTCGAAAGCGCCCCTATCATCACGACGTTGGCCGCCCTCGGCTCGCCGACCTCCCTCGCTATGGGCATCGGGTCGATGAGGCGCAGGTTCGGCGCCCTCTCCTTCAGGAGGAGGTCCAGGTTCTCGGGATACTCTGCCAGGCCGATCGAATCGGTCACCGGTATCAGCTCCAGATCGGCCACCAGGGCTATCCCGTCCGGCTTGAGGTAGTCGATGTATCTGAGGGCCTCCAGCTTCTCCAAGCCGAGCATGAAATCGGCGCCCTTCCTCTTTATGAGGGGGGAGAGAACCTTATCGCCGAACCTGATCTGGGTTACGACGCTGCCGCCCCTTTGGGCCATGCCGTGGACTTCGGCCGATTTGACGTCCAGCCCGCTTTTGAGGGCAGCGGCAGAAATTATCGATCCGGCCCGGATGATGCCCTGCCCTCCCACGCCGCACAAGACCAGGCTCCTGACCATCCCTCACCTCCCTATAGCCCCGAACTTACACACCTGGGCGCACAGGCCGCATCCCGTGCAAAGCAGCGGGTTTATCCCGATCGACCCGTCCGAGGGGGAAAGCTCTATGGCTGGACAGCCCAGCTTTAAGCATGCCTTGCACATCCTGCATTTCTCCCGATCCACCCTGTAAGGCTCGCCTATTTGGGATCGATCGACCAGTATACAGGGGCGACGGGACACGATGACCGACGGCTCGTCGGCGTTCAGCTCCTTCTCCAAGACCTTGATCGTCCCCTCTAGATCATATGGGTCGACCGTTCTGACCCTCTTTATGCCGTAGGCGCGGGCTATGGCCTCGGGGGAGGCCTCGGCCGTCGGCTCGCCCATCAAGGTCAGGCCCGTGCCGGGGTGGTCCTGGTGGCCCGTCATCGCGGTCGTGCGGTTGTCGAGGATGATGATCGTCGAGCGCCCCTTGTTGTATGCTATGTCGAGCAGGCCGGTCATCCCCGAGTGGAAGAAGGTCGAATCGCCTATCACCCCCACCACCTTTTTCAACCCGGCCCTCTCCATCCCGTGCGCCATGCTTATCCCGGCCCCCATGCATATGCAGGTGTGCATCATCTGAAGCGGCGGCAGGACGGCCAGGGTGTAGCAGCCGATGTCGCCCGTCACGATCGGCTTGAACCTGCTCAGCGCGTAAAACAGCCCCCTGTGCGGGCAGCCCGGGCACATGACCGGCGGTCGGGGCGGGAGATCGAGGGGTTCGGATCGATCCTCCTCAACCTCCCTCCCCTCCAGCTTCGCCCTGACCCTCTCGAGGATATCGGGGTTAAGCTCGCCGACCCGCGGGATCAGATCCTTGCCGATCACATCGATCCCCAACGCCCTGACCTGCTCCTCTATGAACGGGTCCAGCTCCTCGACCACCATGACCCTTTTGACCTTCGAGGCGAGCTTGAGGACGAGGTCGTCCGGGAAGGGGTAGGGCATGCCGAGCTTGAGGAAGGTGGCCTCGGGGAAGACCTCGGCGGCGTATTGATAGGCCACCCCGTCCGCTATTATCCCCAGCTCATCGCCGCCCTCTATCAGGACGTTGCACTCGATCGAGTTCGAAAGCTCCTTAAGCTTTTCGAGCCTCTCCTCGAGGGCTACCCTCCTCCGCCGAGCGT
>QNBQ01000183.1 GCA_003645735.1 Candidatus Poribacteria bacterium | reverse complement strand
GCCTGAGCCTGTCGGCGTTCGGGTGCCTCTCCACCTTTAACACCCTGCCCACCACGACCCTCTCGTCTATCCCCTCGCCTATCCTTTCGATCTCGTCCACCTCCAGGCCGGCCATCGTGAGCTTGTCCGCAAGCTCCTCGGGGGAGAGGTCGAAATCGACGAACTCCTTGAGCCAATCGATCGTGACCCTCACCCTCGCACCCCCTTCAGAACTGGCTAAGGAACCTGATGTCGTTTTCGAAGAACAGCCTTATGTCGTTGATCCCGAACTTGAGCATCGCGATCCTCTCGACGCCCATCCCGAAGGCGAACCCCGTCACCTCCTCGGGGTCGTATCCCACCGCCTTGAACACCTCCGGGTCGACCGATCCGGCCCCCAGTATCTCCATCCATCCCGTCCAGCCGCAGGTCTGGCATCCCTTCCCGCCGCATATGATGCAGGAGATGTCCACCTCGGCGCTCGGCTCGGTGAAGGGGAAGAAGCTGGGCCTGAACCTGACCTTGGTTTCGGGGCCGAACATCTGACGGGCGAAGGCGGCCAGCACCCCTTTAAGCTCGGCGAAGGTGACGTGTCTATCGACCAGAAGCCCCTCCACCTGGTGGAACATCGGGCTGTGTGATATGTCGGCGTCCCGCCTGTAAACCTTGCCGGGGGCGATGATCCTTATAGGGGGCTTTCTGCTCTCCATGACCCTTATCTGGACGGGGGAGGTCTGGGTTCTGAGGAGGATCGAGTCGGTTATGTAGAAGGTATCCTGCATGTCGCGGGCGGGGTGATACCAGGGGGTGTTGAGCGCTTCGAAGTTGTAATATTCGGTTTCGATCTCCGGCCCCTCCACCACCTCGAACCCCATCCCGACGAAGATCTCCTTGATCCTCTCAAGCGTCTGGGTGATGGGGTGTTTCACGCCTAAGGCGGGCCTTCTGCCGGGGAGGGTGATGTCGATCGTCTCGGCGGCCAGCCTCTTCCTTTTCCCCTCCTCTTTGAGGGCGATCGCCTTCTCCTGGATGGCGCTTTCAAGCCTCTGGCGGAGCTCGTTGGCCTTTCTACCGATGACCGGCCTCAGCTCGGGGGGGAGCTGGCCCATCCTCCTGAGCAGCGCCGTCAGCTTCCCCTTCCTCCCCAGGTATTCGACCCTGATGGAGTCCAGCTCCTCCAGCGAGGAGACGGATTTAAGCCTGTCCGCTATCTCCCCCTCCAGGCTCTCCAGTTCCCTTTCAAGCTCCATCCGATCGACCTCCTTAAAGAAAAAAGCTTGCGTCTCCGTCCTCAGGCGGCCTTTGAGGGCCTGAGGAGGAACGCAAGCTTTAAAAGGCTCTGAAGCCTTGACCGATCTGATCGACAGGTCTTGAGCTTTTCAAGACCTGTCCCCTCGCGATCCCTTAATTTGAGCTTGCGCCCTGAGAAGCCGCCTCCAGATGGGATTTGGCCAGCTCCACCAGCTTCGCGAAGGCCTGCGAATCGTTGACCGCCACATCGGCCAACATCTTCCTGTCCAGCTCCACGCCGGCCAGCTTCAGCCCGTGGATGAACCTGCTGTAGGAGAGCCCGTGCTGTCTGACGGCGGCGTTTATCCTGACGATCCACAGCCTCCTGAAGTCCCTCTTCCTAAGCCTTCTGTGGGCGTAGGCGTGCTGCCACGCCTTATAGACGGCGTTTATCGCCGTCCGATAGAGGTTCTTCCTCGCTCCCCTGAACCCCTTGGCGTATTTGAGGATCTTCTTCCTCCTCCTGCGCTTCGTGACGCCCCTTTTGACCCTCGGCATACCTCAACTCCCCCTTCCGCAGCTCATCCGTATGGGATGAGCCTTCTGATCCTCTTCTTATCGGACGGGTCGACCAGATCCGGCTTGCTCAGCCTCCTCTTCCGCTTGGAGGTCTTGCTCAGGAAGAGATGCGATGAATAGGCCTTATACCTTTTTATCTTGCCCGTGGCGGTCACCTTGAACCGTTTCGCGGCGCTCTTATTCGTCTTCATCTTCGGCATCTCTCCCACCCTCTTCCTCTCTCAATATCTCCGGCTTAGGGCTGAGCAGGGTGCTCATCGTCCTGCCGTCCATCTTGGGCGGCTGTTCCACGTTGGCCACGCCGGAGAGATCCGATATGACCCTCTCCAACATCTTCCGCCCCAGATCGGTGTGGACGATCTCCCTTCCGCGGAAGACGACCGTCACCTTAACCCGCTTGCCCGAGCGGAGGAACTCCTCCGCGTGGCGGATTTTGAAGTTGTAATCGTGCTCGGCGGTGTCATACCTGAGCTTTATCTCCTTCAGCTCGGCTGAGCGGCGGTGTTTTTTTGCCTCGCGCGCCCGCTTCTTCTGCTCATACATGTATTTGCCGTAATCCATTATCCTGCAGACGGGCGGCGAGGCGTGAGGGGCGACCTCCACCAAATCAAGCCCCTTCTCCTCCGCTATCCTTATCCCCTCCTCGGGGGTCATTATCCCCAGCTGCTTTCCATCGACATCTATCACCCTTATCTTCCTGGCCCTTATCTGCCAGTTGACCCTCAGGTTTATTTTCGCCACCTCCGAACGGAGTTTATGCGGGGGTTTTGAGGGTAGACAAATTTTACCATAAGGGGGATCGGCTATCAAGGAGCGACGGCCTTGGAATCGATCAGCTCCCTGGCCATGGAGATGAAGCTTTCGACCGTCATCTGGCCCAGATCCTCCCCCCTGCGCGATCTGACCGAGACCGTTCCGCTTTCGACCTCCTTGTTGCCCACGACCAGCATGTAGGGGATCTTCTCAAGCTGAGCCTCGCGTATCTTGTATCCGAGCCGCTCGTTTCTCAGATCGGCCTCAGCCCTCAGCCCGGCCTCCCTCAGCCTCTCGGTGACTTTGAGCGCGTAATCCCTCTGCTCATCGGTTATGTTCATCACCCTGACCTGAACCGGCGCCAGCCACATCGGGAACGCCCCGGCGTAATGCTCGATCAGTATCCCGAAGAACCTCTCCATCGATCCGAGGAGCGCCCTGTGGATCATGTAGGGCCGGTGAAGCTTCCCGTCCTCCCCCACGTAGGTCATGTCGAACCGCTCGGGCAGGTTGAAGTCGAACTGTATGGTCGAGCACTGCCACGATCTGCCGAGGGCGTCTTTGATCTTTATGTCGATTTTAGGCCCGTAAAACGCGCCGCCGCCCTCGTCGATCTCATATGGAAGCCCCTCCATGTCGAGCGCCTTCCTGAGGGAGTTCTGTGCCAGCTCCCATCTTTCGGGCTCCCCCACCGCCTTCTCCGGCCTGGTCGCCAGGAATATCTCGAACTCCTTGAACCCGAACGCCCTCAACATCTCGAGCGAAAACCTCAAAACCCTCAGGATCTCATCCTCGACCTGCTCGGGCGTGCAGAAGATGTGGGCGTCGTCCTGGGTGAAGCCCCTGACCCTCATCAGGCCGTGCAACACGCCGCTTCTCTCGAACCTGTAAACGGTCCCCAGCTCGGCCCACCTCAGCGGCAGATCCCTGTAGGAGCGGATCTTCGTCTTGTAGATCAAGATGTGGAACGGGCAGTTCATCGGCTTGAGGTAGTATTTCTGTCCCTCGATGTCGATCGGGGAATACATGTTCTCGGCGTAGTAATCGAGGTGTCCCGATCTCTCCCAGAGCCACGCCTTACCTATGTGCGGGGTGTAGACGAACTGGTATCCGCCTTTGAGGTGCTGATCCCTCCAGAAGTCCTCGATTATCTTCCTGACCATCGCCCCTTTGGGGTGCCAGTAGACCAGCCCGGCGCCCGCCTCCTCGTGGAAGGAGAAGAGATCCAGCTGTTTTCCGAGCCTCCTATGATCCCTCCTCTCCGCCTCCTCGATCCTCTTGAGGTGCTCCTCAAGCTCCGATTTCTTCTCGTAGGCCGTTCCGTAGATCCGCTGGAGCATCTTCCTGGTCTCATCGCCCCTCCAGTAGGCGCCCGAGGCGGAGAGCAGCTTGACGTATTTGAGCCTGCCGGTGCTCGGCAGGTGTGGCCCGCGGCAGAGGTCTATGAAGTCCCCCTGTTGGTAAAGCGTCACCTCCTCGTCCTCTATCTCCTGGAGCAGCTCCACCTTGTAGATCTCCCCCAGCTTCTCGAAGAGCTTCACCGCCTCCTCTTTCGGGACGACCTTCCTCACGAAGGGGTAATCGGCCTTTATGATCTCGCGCATCTTCTCCTCGATCCTCTCGAGATCCTCGGGCGTGAAGGGCTTGGGCACGTCGAAGTCGTAATAGAAGCCGTCCTCGATCGGGGGGCCGATGCCGAGCTTCGCCTCGGGGAAGAGCTGTTTGACGGCCTGGGCCAGGACGTGTGAGGCGCTGTGGCGGTAGACCTCTCTGCCCTCGGGATCCCGGAAGGTCAGAAGCAGCAGCTCGGCGTCCTCCTCTATTCTGAAGGTGAGATCCACCAGTTTGCCGTTGACCTTGGCCGCGAGGGCCTCCCTGGCTATTCTGCCGCCGATCTCCTGGGCTATCTCGAGAGGGGTTACGCCTTTGGGGTATTCCTTTTTCGAGCCATCGGGGAAGGTGATCAGGATCTTGTCCACGGCCTACCCCCTCTCAGGTCGGGGATAAAAAAATGGAGCCTTTGAAGGCTCCCCGTTCGGCTCCAAAAAATTTAATGGTGGGCGGCACAGGACTTGAACCTGTGACCCCTTGCATGTCAAGCAAGTGCTCTGCCACTGAGCTAGCCGCCCACCTTTTTGAGAGGGAATTTTTTGGAGGCGACGACCGGACTCGAACCGGTGATAGCGGCTTTGCAGGCCGCTGCCTTACCCCTTGGCTACGTCGCCTCCCTTTAGAAGGTGGAGCGGAAGACGGGATTCGAACCCGCGACCTTCTGCATGGCAAGCAGACGCTCTACCACTGAGCTACTTCCGCTCAGGAGGCGGAATAAAGTTTACCAAAAAAGGCCGGGCTTGTCAAGCCTTGACAAAGCGCGACCGGTTAGCTATCATATTTGTGGATTTTCCCACCGTATGGTGTGCCTGTAGCTCAGGTGGATAGAGCGTCAGACTCCGGATCTGAAGGTCGGGCGTTCGAGTCGCCCCAGGCACACCATT
>QNBQ01000182.1 GCA_003645735.1 Candidatus Poribacteria bacterium | reverse complement strand
CCTCTATCCTCCACCAATCGGGCTTGAGGTCGATGGCCTGTCCGACCGATGCGTTATCGCGGAGCCTGATGTAACGGTTGCCATTTTCGGAGATCCATTCGGCGTTCTCGGCCGGCCAGGACCAGCCGAGGGGCCGGGAGCCGGTCGGATCGGCCTCCTCGAAGCCGCCGTTGACGATCAGCTCCCGACCGATATCGCTCGACGTTGAAAGCAAAGCGAGGCCGATCGCCAAGCCCGTCCAGATGATCATGACCCCTCCCCTCGAAGCTCCCGGGATCGTCGACCTGAATTTTAAAACTATCCCGGGACGAGATCAACCGCCCTTGACATCCGGCCGATCGGTTTGTTAAAATTGGAAATGAAAACCATTACTATTAACGGGGTTGATCGGCTTGAGAGCTGAGGAGAAGTTGAAGGAGGTTTTGAAGAGGGCGGGGTATAGGGTGACCAGGCAGAGGCTGGTGATCTTCGAGGCCTTGAGGGGGACGACCAGCCATCCGACGGCGGAGGAGATCTACAACATGGTCAAATCGCGGCTGCCTAACATCAGCTTGGGGACGGTTTACAGGACGCTTGAGCTGTTCGAGAGGCTGGGGGTTCTGCAGAGGCTGACCTTTGAGGGGTCGCCCAGCAGGTTCGACGGCAACCCTAAGCCTCATTATCACGCCATCTGCCTGGGATGCGGCAGGGTGCTGGACGCGGACGAGCCGGTGCCGGAGGATATCGGGAGGAGGTTCTCTGAGGAGACGGGGTTTGAGATCGTGGGCTACAAGCTCGAGTTTTACGGGTATTGCAAGGAGTGCGCCTCCAAGAGGCGCGAAAACGAAAACAAAGGATAGGAGGGCGTCAGATGGCCAAATTTGGCGATGTCATAGCTCCTCCCGAAAGGGAGGGCGGGGAGAAGCACGTGCCTCACATCGAGGCGCCGTCTAAGGTCAAGGCCGGCGAGCCTTTTCAAGTGACGATCGTCGTCGGCAAGGAGACCCCGCACCCCAACACGGTCGAGCACCACATAAAGTGGATACAGGTCTACGCCTCCTCGGGCGGCCCGGCCGTCCATGTGGCGACCTTCGACCTGGGGCCGACCTACGCCGAGCCTGAGGTGACCTTCACCATGAGGCTCGAAAAAAGCGCAGCGCTTCACGCCCTGGAATACTGCAACGTCCACGGGGTGTGGGAGAACTCGGTCGAGATAGAGGTCGAATGAGCTTGAATGGCCGCCGGGCTTAGGCGGCCGCTTAACCCTTAGGCGAGGAGGTATTCCGATGCGAAAGATGACCGATGAAAACCTGAGGGCGGCCTTCGCCGGGGAGAGCCAGGCGCATATGAGATACCTCATCTTCGCCCGGAAGGCCGAGGAGGAGGGCTTTAGGAACGTGGCGCGCCTGTTCAGGGCGATCGCCTATGCGGAGCAGGTGCACGCCGCCAACCACTTCAAGACGCTGGGCGAGCTGAAGTCAACCGCCGACAACCTGCAGGCGGCCATAGGCGGCGAGACGTTCGAGGTGGAGGAGATGTATCCGGCCTACAACGCCGTGGCCGAGCTGCAGGGCGAGAAGGGCGCCCAGCGGTCGATCCGCTTCGCGCTTGAGGCGGAGAAGATTCACGCCGGGCTTTACAAGAAGGCGAAGGAGGCCGTCGAGGCGGGCAAGGACCTCGAAATAGGGCGGATCTACATATGCGATGTCTGCGGATACACCGGCGAGGGCGATCCCCCCGATCGGTGCCCGATCTGCGGGGCGCCCAGGGAGAGGTTCACCCTCTTCGAATGAAGAAACCGGGCCGAGCCGGGGGAGGGGGTGAGCTTCATCCCCTCCCTATCTCCTTGATCAGCTGACGGGCTGCGATAAGGATGGGATCACAGACCGACGAGAAGGGCGGCGCGTAGCTCAGATCGACCCCCTTGATCGGCGGGACGATGGGCGAGCCGCCGGTGGCTATGACCAGCCTATCGAACCCCTCCTCGAAGACCCTCCCGCTCTCCAGATCCCTCACCTCGACCCTCTTGCGGTTGGGGTCGATCGATTCGACTCCCGGAAAACTCCGGGGTGTAGACGATTTGGGATCGGAAGTATACCAGCCCTTAATCCGCCTGTCAATTCCGCTCCCCTGGTGAGGGGATCGACCCTTGAAAAACTCACCGGGGTTGTGGTATAGTTCCCCCCGACCAGGTGGAGCGGAGGCGGGGGAGAGCGATGAGGTTCGGCATCGCGGTGTTTTTGTTCATGGTCCTCTCCACGTGGGGGTGCGGAGGGGAGGAGAAGGTTTTGAAGCTTTATTGCGGAGGAGGTTTGAGGCCCCCCGTCAGCGAGATAATAAAGCTGTTCGAGGAGGAGACGGGGATAAGGGTCAAGCCGACCTACGCCGGAGCGGGCGTGCTGCTGACCCAGATACAGCTCACAAGGCAAGGGGATCTCTACATGCCGGGGGATGAGCTGTTCATTAAACGGGCCGAGGAGAAAGGGTTGATAGCGGAGAGGAGAGTCGTGGCATACTTCATACCGGTGATCCTCGTCCGGAAAGGGAACCCAAGGGGGATAGAAGGGCTTGAGGATCTGGCCAGACCGGGGGTTAAGGTCGGGATGGGCGATCCGGATGCGTGCGCCATAGGGGGCGTGGCGTTGGATATCCTCGAGAAGAACGGTCTGAGGGAGGCCGTGCGGAAGAACGTGGTTTACACAAGCTCGACGGTCATAGAGCTGGCCAACGCCGTGAAGCTCGGGATGATAGACGCGGCCATAGTTTGGAACGCCACGGCGGCTCTTTACAAGGGCGAAGCGGAGGCGGTCGAGATACCCTGGGAGCGAAACGTCATAGCGCGCATACCGATAGGCATCTTGAGCTTCTCGAAGCACAAAAAGGAGGCCAGGAAATTCCTGGAATTCATCACATCCCGGAGGGCGAAGGAGGTGTTCAGGAAACATGGCTACACGACCGAGCTTTAAGACGGTTTTGCTGGCGGCGTTTTTGGGGTCGGCTTTGATGGTTTTGGGCTGTGGGGAGAAGGGGGAGACGGTCTTCGTCTACTGCGGCACCTCGATGAGCAAGCCGGTACAGGAGATAGCCCGGAGGTTCGAGGAGGAAACCGGCGCGAAGGTGGAGTTCACCTTCGGCGGGAGCGAGACGTTGCTGCCCCAGATCGTCCTGACCAGGAAAGGCGATATATTCGTCTGCCACGACCCATATGCCGATTACCTGGCCGAAAAGGGGCTGCTGGAGGAGGACAGGGTGGTGGGGTATCTGGCGCCGGTGTTGATCGTCCCCAAGGGGAACCCGAAGGGGATAAAGACGCTTGAGGACCTGGCCAGGCCGGGTCTGAGGGTGGCGCTGGGCGATCCCAGGTTCCAGACCTGCGCCCAGATGGTGCACGAGAAGCTGAAGGAGAAGGGGATAAAGGAGGCTGTGATGAAGAACATGGTGCTGGAGGCGAGGTCGCACCAGGAGCTGGGGAACGCCGTCAAGCTGGGGACGGTCGACGCTGCTGTGGTCTGGAACTTCATAGCCGTCACCAACTCAGACGCCTTGGACGCCATCTGGACGGGGGATGAATACCCCGACATAAGGGTTCACATCTGCCTGCTGAGCTGTTCGAAGGACAAGAAACTTGCCAGGAAATTCCTCGATTACGCCTCCTCGGATGAGAGCAAGGCGCTTTTCGAAAAATACGGCTATAGGAAGTAGCGATCGGCTTTTCACGCTGCTTACGACCGGCGTGCTCTTCCTCTACCTCCTGGTGATCCTCGCCCTGATGTTGAGCGACATATCCTACATCAACTTCGATACGTTCAGGCGAGTCCTGTGGTCGAGGGAGATAAGATTCGCGATCAAGCTCAGCCTCATCACCTCCGTGATAACGACCTTCCTCTCGCTTTGCGTGGCTGTGCCGGCGGGCTACGCCCTATCGAGATACAGCTTCCCGGGGAAGATGATGGTCGACACGGTCGTGGACATCCCGATAGTCCTGCCGCCGCTGATAATGGGGGTGAGCCTGCTGGTCTTCTTCCAGACGCCCGTGGGCAGGGCGATCGAAAGGTCGGGGCTGAGGTTCGTCTACACTCCCCAGGGGATCGTGCTGGCCCAGTTCGTCGTCGCCTGCTCCTTCGCCATAAGGACGATCAAGGCGGCGTTCGACGGGGTGGACAGGAGGCTTGAGGACGTCGCGATGACGCTGGGCTGCAACAGGAGACAGGCTTTCCTCAAGGTATCGCTCCCCTTGGCGAAAAACGGCATAATCGCGGGAGGGGTTTTCGCCTGGGCCAGGGCGATAGGGGAGTTCGGGCCGATCATCGTCTTCTGCGGCACGACCAGGTTCAAAACCGAGGTGATGCCTACCAGCATCTATCTGGAGCTTTCGGTCGGCAGGATTGAGTCAGCCCTCTCGATCGCCATCCTGATGATCCTGATCGCCCTGGCCACGCTGATGCTCTTCAAGAAGCTTGGAGGCGTCGGCTACATCTGGATCGGGCGGTGAGGGGATGATCCGCGTAGAGCGGTTGAACGCACAGGCGGGCGAGTTCAGGCTTAAGGATATCGACCTGGAGATCGGCAAAGGGGAATACTTTGTCCTCCTGGGCCCGACCGGCGCTGGGAAGACGTTTCTCATAGAGTGCATCTGCGGGCTGAGGAGGATCGAAAGCGGGAGGATCCTGATAAACGGGCGGGACGTCACCCATCTTGAGCCCGCCGAGAGAAACCTGGGCTACGTCCCCCAGGATTACGCCCTCTTCCCCACCATGACCGTCTTCGAGAACATCGCCTTCGGCCTGAAGGTGAGGCGGGCTTCGAACGTCGAGGAGAGGGTGCTGAAGGTGGCCGAGATGCTGAGGATAACCCATCTGCTCGACCGATACCCTCAGGGGTTAAGCGGCGGCGAAAAACAGAGGGTGGCGCTGGGGAGGGCGCTGGTGATCGAGCCGGACGCTCTGCTCTTGGACGAGCCGCTCAGCGCGCTCGACCCGGCCACGGCTGAAACGCTGTGCAGGGAGCTTAAAAGGGTTCAGAGGGAGACGGGCGTGACCACCATCCACGTCTGCCATAACTT
>QNBQ01000181.1 GCA_003645735.1 Candidatus Poribacteria bacterium | reverse complement strand
GTCCTCCACCTTGAAGCTCCACTCGTAGCTCGCCTTGTTGCCTACTTTATCGGCAAGCTCCACCTTCACCTTGTGCTCGCCGACCGATATCGGCGCCTTGGGCGTGTAGGTCGCCTGGGCCGCCGTGACCTCCGCGCTCACCTTCTTCCCGTCCAGGTAGAGGGCCACCGAACCCTCATCGACGCCCGATTTGTCGTCGGTGTAGGCCACCCTTATCGTGGGCTTCGGATCGCATATCAGATCCAAGGGGGAGGTGAGCGTCACGACCGGCGGCACGACGTCGATCTGGACCGTGAAGCTCCACTCGTAGCTCGCCTTGTTGCCCGCCTTATCGGCGAGCTCCAGCTTGACGGTGTGGTCGCCCTCCTCCAGCGGCGAGGTCGGCGTGTATGAGACGCCCGTGGCGCTCGCCTTGGCGGCCACCCTCTTGCCGTCCAGATACAGCCTCACCGAGCCAACGTTCACGCCCGACAGGTCGTCCGAGTAGGCCGCCGTTATGACCGGCTTCTGGTTCGAGATCACACCCTGAGGCGCCATCGCCGTCAGCACGGGCGGGGTGGTGTCGGGGATAACGGTGAAGCTCCACTCGACCGATGTCGAGTTGCCCGCCTCATCGGTCAGCGTCACCTTGACCGGCGTCTCCCCCTCGCTCAGGCCCGTGACCTTGAAGCTGGCCGAGCCGGCGGGAGCGTTGGGGGTGACTGTCCGCCTCTTGCCCGCCACGTCGAACTCGACCCTCGTCACCTTCGACTCATCGGTGAAGGAGACGGTCACGGTCGGCGAGTCGGTGTAGACGACGTCCGTCGGCGAGTAGGCGGTCACAACCGGCGGCTCGGTGTCCAGGTCGACCGTGAAGCTCCACTCGACCGTCGAGGCGTTGCCGAACTCGTCGGTGAGCGTGACCTTGACCACGACCTCGCCCTCGTCCAGCGGGGCGGGCTTGAAGGAGGCGGTGTTTTCGGGGTTCTCGACCGTGTGCTTCTGGCCGGCCACGTCGAACTCGACCTTGGCCACCTTCGACTCGTCGGTGAAGGAGACGATGATCGTCGGCTCGGCAGTGCGGACGGTTCCGACGGGCGAGTAGGCGGTCACGACCGGGCCGGTGGTATCGAGCTTCACGGTGAACTGCCATCTCACCGTCGTCGATTTGCCCGCCCTGTCGGTGAGGGTCGCTTCCACCTCGTGGGCGCCGGGTTTCAGGTCGGAATCAGGCGTCGCCGTGGCGGAGCTCTCCGTCATCTCAACGGCCAGCTCGGCGCCGTCGAGCTTGATGACCACGCTCTCGACGCCGGAGAAGTCGTCCGTGAAGGCGAGGTAGATCTTCGGCCTGGGCGTCGTCACAACGCCCTCGGGGCCGAACTCCAGGACGACAGGCGGCTTCTCCTCGCCCACGACGAACTTGACCGTCGCCTCGGACTCGTTGCCGGCCAGATCCTCAACGGTGATCTTAGCGGTGTAGACGCCGTCGACGAGCGGGGCCAGCGCCTTGTAGATCGCCCTGTTCGGCTCGACGGTCAGGAGGTGAGCCTCATCGCCCTTCACCTCGTTCGAGCCGGTTATCGGTTCGTCGCCCGGCGTGAACTCTAGCTTCGTCACCTCGCCGGCGGGGTTCTCCAGCTCGAAGCTGGCCCTCTTGACGCCCGAGGCGTCGGAGTAGCTCGCCCAGACCAGCGGCAGCGTGGTCACGGTTGAGCCGGGGGTGGGCGCCTCGAACGCGACCGTCGGCGGGGTGTTGTCGACGACGATCTCGACCGGCCCGACGATCACCGGCGGGCTGCCCCACAGCTTGAAGGTCAACAGGTAGACCCCGTTCAGGCCGTCCGTGTCCCACCTGAAGGTCACCTCTTTCAGGCCGAACTCGTCGGGCAGCTCGGCCACCTCGCCAGTGATGGTCGTCACCGGCGCGCCTTGCTCGTCCGTCACCTCCATGACCGCCCTCTTCACGAAGAAGGCCTTCACCTTGAACTCGGCCAGGCCGCCGATCGGCTTGGGCGCGTCGAGCGTTCTCTCCACCGGCTTGCCGTTCGTCAGCGTGTTGACTATGTTAACCAGCTCGATCGGCTTGCCCTCGACGTTGACCACGTTGGCTATCCTGATCGTTTTTTCCGGCATGATGTCGGTCACAACGTTCCCCTGCTCGTCCCTCGCCTCGGCGTGGATCGCATACAGGCCGTTGGGCAGCTCCCTGGTGTCGGCCGTCAACCTGAACAGCCCTCCGCCCAGATCCTCGTCGAACTCGATCTCCGTCACTTCAGCTCCCTCCTGGGAGACGACGAGGAAGACCTTAGCGTAGGAGCCGGGCGTCGCCTCCACTTTGGCCGTCACCCTGGCCAGCGCCGCCACCCAGTAGGTGCCCTCCTCATCCGGCTGAACCTCGAAGAAGTTCCCCTCGTCGTCCTGGGTTTCGATCTTGACGATCTCGGCGGTGTAGGCCAGCGGATAGATCGCGGGGACTGCCGACTCGGCGTCTATGGCGTTGACGACTTTGATCCTGAGGGCGACCTGCATCGAAGGGCTGCGGAGCAGGTCGTAATCGACGACCCACTTGACCTCTCCCTCGTCGCCCTCCTTCATCCCGGTGAGGACGGCGGGATCGAGCGCCACGGCGTCCTTCCACTCAAGCTCGCCTCCCTCGAGCGGGACGATCGCGTATTGCAGGACGGCGGAGGTTATCGGGTGGCCGGTCCGCTTGACCATCCTGTATTTGATCGTCAGCTCGCCCGGCATCAGCTTCGTCCCCTCGGCCGGCTCGACGATCTGGACCACGTCAGGCACCCACGGAACCACGTCCAGCCTGACGACCGGGCCGGTCACCTCCATGTTGAGGATGTCGTCGAACGGCACGACCCTCAGCCAGAACCTGCCCTCGACGGGCAGCAGCACCTCGGTGGAGTAGAGGCCGGTCGGGCCGATCTGCAGGGGCGAGATGGAGAAGTATGTCAGCATGCCGAGCATCTTCTTCAGGTTGGCGAATATGCCGCTTTGGATGACCTGCATCACGTCGTCGGCGGTCAGCTGGCCGGCCAGCAGCTTGCCGAGCAGCTCCTCTATCCTCTTGAGCGCCGCCCTGTCCTGCGGCGTCAGCTCCTTCTCTATGGCGGCTATGGCGTTCGGATCGAGCTTCCTCAGCCCTTCCCAGATCTGATCCCTCTTGGCCGACAGCTCCTCGGCCACCTTCCTGAGCGTGTCGAGGGTGGGGTTCTTGATCAGCTCATCGATCAGCTCCTCGCTTATATACCCTTGGGTCAGGGCGTATCCGATGACGAACTCGATGTTGGCCGGCATCCAGGGCATGGAGGCCTGCTCTGTCGGATCCTCGCTGTAGTTCAGAACCTGGATCAGCGCGCCGACGGCGTCGGTGGTGACGTATCTGGCCGTCAGCCTGACCGTGGCGATCTCAGCCTTGGCCGCGGCCACGTAGACGCCGTCCTCCCTCTGGTAGAACCCGGCGTTCCTTCCGGGCTCAAGCGTTATGGTCATCCCCTCGGGCGAGGCGGCCGATCTGTCGAGGATCAGGGTTTTGCCCTTGATCTCCTCGATGACCCCTTCGGCCCCCTTCAGGGCGATCTGCAGCTCATATCGGCCGTCGTAGACAACGTTGGGGCTGATGTCGAAGTGGGCCACCCACAGCGAGCCGTTTTCGGGGGCGGACGGGACGGTCAGGAAGGAGACTATCAGAGGATCGGACTCCCCCTGCATTTGGGCGATGATCTCGCCCACGACCTCCGTCACTTTGGGCTGCACAGCCTGGGCTATCCTGCCCATCAGGCTCTGGAGGTAGACCGGATCAGTTCCGAGCTTCTTGAGGAAATCGGCGCCGTATTTGGCCATCTCCTCGTTGATGATCGAGGCGAAGTCCGTCTTGATCGCGTCGACCACCCTGCTTATGATCCCCCTGTCGTCGAACTGCAGGTTGCGCGGATCAGGCATCGACCACTTGTAGATGTCCATCCCGATGAACGGCGCCTTGATCGCGGGCGAGATGGTCACCTCGTAGAAGTAGTAGCATCTCTTGCCGGGGCTGAGCTTGACATCGGCCTTCCAGACATAGGTATCGCCGACCTTTTCAGGGGACATCGGCACCTGGTTGTATTCGTCCCTGCCGACCGGCGCTTCGAGCGAATCCTCGCCGAGCTCGGCGTAGTAGAGGGTCACGCTCTTGAAGGCCGGTTCATCCGCCAGGTCGGAGCCGGGCCACCAGGGCAGAACGAGCAGCGCCAGCTCCTCGTTGAGCTGGAACTGGTAGGTGAACTCGCCGTCCGCTTCAACCCTCTCGATGGAGGTCGGGCTGACCGTGGTGATCCCCACGAGCTTAGGCTCAACGGCCTCAACCCCCGGATAAGGCACCTTGATGTAAAGGTCGAGCTTGTTGCCGGCTATCTTGGAGTCGACGCCTCTCAACCCCTTCAGGACGGCCGGATCTAGCACCCCGCCCAGCGGCGAGGGCAGGACGGCGTTCCCGAAGCTCTCCATCTCCAGTCCCGCGATGTCCCTGAAGATCTGCGGCCCGTCCGGGAAGGTGGGCAGCAGCGGCGGGGTGATCACGTATCGTTTTTCGCCGGTGAACGGGTCGAAGTAATAGCCTTTGGACAGGATATCGACGAGCATGAGCGGTATGAACTGGCCGAGGCCGGGGATTTCGCTTGTCAGATCGCCGGCCAGTTTGAGGAGCGATCTGGTGTAGTAGCTGGAGTTGACCGCGAGCCCGCCTATGGTGACGGGGAGTATCCGCGCGTCGACGGCTATCATCCTCTCGGCCAAGCTGGCCGTGGCCGTTATCAGCCTGGAGAACCCTTTGTAGGCAATTTTCAGCTGGATCTCCTCGCCCTCGGTCGGGTTGGTGTCGTAATCGGTGTAGACCAGCGTGTATCTGCCGTCGGGCCCGGTCGTGGCGGAGATCCCTCTCTCGACGTCCGTCACGACGACCCCTTCCACGGGGTTGCCCGCCACATCCGTTATCACGCCGCTGATCTCGAACCTGCTGGTCCTGTAGGTGATTATCCCGTCCAGATCAAGGATTACTCTGGCCTTGTCCTCCTCGGTTAT
>QNBQ01000180.1 GCA_003645735.1 Candidatus Poribacteria bacterium | reverse complement strand
CTCCTCACCAGCTCCCCGCCGTCGGGGGGATCCCCAAGTTCGCCGCGTCCCGAAACGAGAGCGATGAGGAGGTGAAAAAGCTGGCGGAGCGGGTTTTGGGGGAGGCGCTGCTGTCCGACGGCGGGGAGCTGGTGAGGAGGCTGCGGTATAGAGGCCGAGCCGCCCAACCCCGACCTCTGGGCGGCCCTTTACCGGAGGGAGGGGGTGATGATCTGTTTCCTGGTCAACGCCTCCGCCGAGCTGATATCGGCGGCTGTCAGGCTGCCGGGCTGGCGGGAGGCCGGCATCTGGTCGCCCGAGGACGGGGGGATCCGGCCCGCTGAGGGGAAACGGGAGGGAGGCGGGCTGTTCATCGTCGGAAGGTGAGCTCCTCGCTCCTTGACCTGCTATCCCCGCCGTTGTATAATTCCCCCTGTCATGTCGGGCGCGGCGAGGCTTGAGGACGTCTACGAGCCTATAAGGGCCGAGCTGGAGGCCGTTCGGAGGACGCTGACCGAGCAGCTGAGGTCGGGGGAATCCCTTGTGGATGAGATCTGCAGATATGTGGCATCCGATCGGGGAAAGCTTCTGAGGCCGGCCCTTTTCTTCCTCTCCCTCCGATCGCTCGGGCGGAGGGATCTGTCCCCCGAGTTGATCCACACGGCTTCATCCATCGAGCTGATCCATATCGCCTCCCTCATACACGACGACATAATCGACGGATCGCCGACGAGGAGGGGGAGGGAGAGCCTCTGGAAGAGGTTTGGGCTGGAGAGCGCGGTCGTGTTCGTGGATCTCATCTTCTCCAGGGCGCTCAGGATGTTGAGCGGGGTTGGCAGGCCGGAGGTGTGGGAGGCGCTGGCCGAGGCGGTGGCGGAGATGTGCGAGGGGGAGATCCTACAGATACACCTGAGGGGGCGGCCCGACGTATGTGAGCGGGACTGCCTCCGGATCTCCCTCAAGAAAACGGCCTCGCTTTTCTCAACCGCCTGTGCCCTCGGAGCTGTGATGGCGGAGGGAGACGGGGAAGAGATCGAAAGGTTCGCGGAGTTCGGGAGGCTTTTCGGGCTGGCCTATCAGATGGCGGACGATCTGAGGGACTTGGAGGGGGAGGACGCACCTATCGGCGAGCCCACGCTCCCGTCGATAGAGCTTGAACGACGAGGTATCAAAGGGATCGAGGCGATCGCCCCGAGGATCGAGCGTTATCTCGGGGAAGCGTGGGCCGCGATCGCTTTCCTGCAGCCGTCGCCTTATAAAGACTCAATCGGGAAGCTGATAGATTGGCTGACCCAGCGCGCCCGGGGATGTCTGGGAAGGGATCTCCGAGGGAGGTGAGGAGGTGAGCTGGAGGAGATGGCCGATCCCGATCCTGATCGCCGCACTAATCCTCGCTGTAGGCTGCGGCAGGGTCAGGAAATTCTCCGAGACCAGGGAGCTGATGGGGACCTGGATAAACGTGACCGTCTACTCCGAATCGGCTTCTCAGGCGAGGAGGGCGATCGACAGGGCGTTCGAGGAGATGGAGAGGGTCGACAGGCTGATGAGCACCTATAAGGAGGACAGCGAGGTCTCCAGGCTGAACAGGGACGGCTTTCTGAAAAACCCCTCCCCCGATCTCAGGTTCGTCATCGAGAGGTCGCTTTATTACTCCAAGATCTCGAACGGCGCCTTCGACATCACCGTCCAGCCCATCCTGAAGCTTTACTCCCACACGTTCAAGGATCTGGGGAGGCCGCCGACCGAGGAGGAGATAGAGGAGGCGATGAAGCTTGTCGGATACGAGAACGTCGTCCTGGACGGGAATGAGATAAGGTTCAGGAGGAAAGGCGTCATGATAACCCTGGGGGGGATAGCGAAGGGATATGCGATAGATAAGGCGATCGAGGCGATAAGGGAATGCGGGATAAGGAGCGCCCTGGTGAACGCGGGGGGGGACGTCAGGGCGATAGGCCTCAAGCCGGGGGGCGAGAAATGGAGGATCGCCCTCCAAAACCCCCGGAACGAGGAGGAATACATAACCGTGATGTTCATCTCGGACAAGGCCGTCGCCACAAGCGGGGATTACGAGAGGTATTTCGATCCGAACAAGAAATACCACCACATCATCAACCCCAAAACGGGCAGATCGGCGGTCGAGCTTATAAGCGTGACGGTCATAGCCGATAAGGCGATCGACGCCGACGCTCTGGCCACCTCCGCCTTCGTCCTCGGCCCCGAGGAGGGTCTTAAGCTCATAGAGCGGATCAAAGGGGCGGAGGGGCTGCTGATAACAAGGGACAGGAGGATAATCAGGTCGAGCGGTTTCGATCGATACGAACGAAAACCCGAGGCCCGGTGAGGAGGGTTCGGAGATGAAGATACTCACCCTCAACTGCGGAAGCTCATCCGTCAAATACATGCTTTACGACTGGGACAAGCGGTGGATACTGGCCAGGGGGATCGTCGAAAGGGTGACGGTGGGCGGGTCTTTCTGCAGGCACGAGAAATACGGGGAGGGCGAGGTGAGGATCAAGAGGGAGTGCCCCGACCACGGCGTGGCCATCAAGCTGATCCTCGACCTGCTTCTGGGCAGATGTCCCGGCTACGAGAGATATGGGGTCATATCCGACCTGAGCGAGATAAGCGCCGTCGGACACAGGGTGGTCCACGGCGGCGAGAAGTTCACCAAATCGGTGATCATAGACGATGAGGTGCTCAAAACCTTCAAAGAGCTGTTCGACCTGGCCCCGCTCCACAACCCGCCCAACGTCATGGGGATAGAGGCGGCGATGAAGCTGCTGCCCGACGTGCCGCACATGGCCGTCATGGACACGGCCTGGCACCAGACCATCCAACCCCCCCAATACATCTACGCCCTGCCCTACGAGTGGTATGAGAGATACAGGATAAGGCGATACGGCTTCCACGGCACATCGCTGCTTTACGTCGCCAAGCGGGCGGCGGTCCTCCTGGGGAAGGACCCCTTCGAGGTGAACCTGATATCGCTTCACGTGGGGAACGGCGTCAGCGCGAACGCCGTCAAAAACGGCCTCTCATTCGACACCAGCATGGGGTTCACCCCGCTTGAGGGGCTGGTGATGGGGACGAGGGCGGGCGATCACGACGCGGCCGCCGACCTCTACGTGATGGAGAGGGAGAACCTGACCCCCAAACAGATGAGCGACATCCTCAACAAGAAAAGCGGCATACTCGGGATAACGGGGAAATACACCGACAGACGGGACGTGGAGAGGGCGATGGAGGAGGGGGATGAGAGGGCGAGGCTGGCGTTCGAGATCGAATGCTACAGGTTGCGCAAATATATCGGAGCCTATTACGCCGCCCTGGGACACGTGGACGCCATAGTCTGGACGGCGGGCGTGGGGGAGATGTCCTCGAAGGTGAGGTGGAGGGCGATGGAGGGGCTGGAGGAGCTGGGGATCGTGATAGACCCGGAGCTGAACGAGCTGGCCAGATCGAGGAACGCCGAGTTCAGGATCTCCGCCGAGGGCTCGAAGGTGAAGGTCTTCGTCATCCCGACCGACGAGGAGCTGGTCTTCGTGGAGGACGTGGTGGCGCTTCTGGAAGGGAGGTATGACGTGCACACGAACTTCAGATACTCGTTCCAGGACCCCTCCTACAGGAACAGGATGAGGGATGAGGCGTTCGCAAAGGAGCTGAAGGAGAGGCCTCAGATGGCCAAAGCCCTGGCTTTGCCCTTCCCGGACGACCTGCTCCCCGAGGAAGCGAGGCCTTACGCCTGGTGGCTCAAGGGGGCGTGAGGTATCTGATCTACTTCAGGAGGAGAAAAGGGGGATGCGGCATCCCCTACAGGACGGCGAGGGCGGAGTTCGACGCCCTCTTCGAGGGGCTCGTGCGCGACATACCCGAGGAGTCGTGGGTCAGGGGCTGGCTGCTGGCGGAGATCGATCTGCCCCCGGAGGAGATGGCCAGGAGGGCGGAGCTCGCGGGGTATATCGAGGCGGTGCTGCTGACGCGCGACGAGCCATACAGGGGCGAGGAGCTGAAGGCGGCTAAAAGGAGGAGGTGGTTCGTGGGATGGGTGAGGAGGGGGGAGCTCAAGAGGTTCCAGGAGGAGCTTTACGTCCAGGACGACGAGGAGCGGCTCGCCCTCTCGCCCCACATGCGCACGATGAAGGTCGAGGTGGAGGGGAGGATCGTGGAGGCAAGGGGATACAGACATCACAGAGGCCTCTCCCCCTTGGACGCCAAGTTCCTGTTAAACCTCGCCAGGCTCAAAGGGGATGAGCTGATCCTGGATCCGTTCGCCGGGTTCGGGTCGATCGTGCTGGAGGCGCGGAGGAGGGGGATCGACGTGGTCGCCTCCGATATCGACCCGTCGCTGAGGATAGGGCTATGGGAGGTCTCGGGGGGTAGGGCGCTGGTGTGCGACGCGAGGAGGTTGCCCTTCAAAAGCGGGGCGTTCGACGCGATAGTCACGGAACCCCCCTACGGGAGGGAGTTCAGGGAGGCGGTATACGAATCAGTTCGGGAGCTTGTGAGGGTCGTAAAGGAGGGGGCGCCGATAGTCGTGCTGGCGATAGATGAGATGAGGGACGGGCTTGTCTCCGAGATGGAAAAGCTGGGCTTCAAGCTGAGGGAGGATCACCTGGTGAGGAGGCATGAGGGGATGAAATGCAGGGCGCTGAGGTTTCAGGCCGATTGACCCTTCCTGTATTTGACCTGGCCGCCGACCTCGATTATATCGACGATCGCGATTATGGCCGCGTCCACCGGCTTGTCCCTCGTGACCGCCGTGTATCTGGCGGAGCTGCCGGTGGCGATCAACACCACCTCGCCCGTCCCGGCCCCGACCGAATCGACCGCTATGTAGAAGCGATCCTTGGGATTACAGTCCAGATCGATCTCCTGGACGACCAACAGCTTGGAGCCGGTGAGCTTCTCGTCCTTTCTGGTCGCCACGACCGTCCCCACGACCTTGCAAAGCGTCATCTCGCGCTCCCCCGCCTTCGGGCTTACGGCAAGATTATAGCATTAAAGCGGGATAGGCCGCAATTGATGGTCGGAGGGCTTGGTGTTATAATTTGAGGAGGCCCTTTCCGAGGGGG
>QNBQ01000179.1 GCA_003645735.1 Candidatus Poribacteria bacterium | reverse complement strand
CTCGTTCCCCTCCGCCTGCGATACGATTATCCTGCTCCCCGATGCCTTCCCCTCCGAGACATACCAGGCCGAAAGCTCGACAAACGCCTCCAGCTCCTCGCCTCGGATATATCGCCGGTAGGACCTGTCCGGATACGGCTTGACATAGAAACGGACATCCTCATCCCGATCATCCGTCCACTTGAGCCAGATGTCGAAGGGCAGGACGTTTTCGGCGAAGTGATCGAGCAGGGCGGTTTTGTCCCTCCTGCCGTGCTCATACGCCAGCTGCTTCAGGGAGCCATAGAAGAGGCTGAGCTTACGTCTTATGGATTTAACGGTCCGATCGGCGACGATCACAAAGATGTTTCCTCTGATGGATGCCGGCAGCTGGGAGATGAGATCGGCCAGATCGAGTTCAAAAGCGTTTTTGAACAGCGAGCTGTCCAGCTTCCCGACAGCCAGGACGTGGTCGAATTGTGTGAGGGAACGGTTGGGCCTTGTCGTCCTGAGCTGCTCTGGAGTAACCGGAGCGATCGAATTCCCCTCCAGCCTGAAGAGAGAGTGAGCAGGTGAGATGCGAACCACGCCAGCCCTGGTTCGAACCCGCTTGAACCGCTTTGAGCTGACCCTGTGTTTCACAAACCCTCTGATCTTCAACCACCTGACCCTGCCGTCTTTGTCGAACCCCAAAGCGTAGTAATCGTCCTTAGGGAGCACCATCAGCGAATCGGGGGATGGGTTGCCGTAGCCGTCCACATTTGGAATTACCCTCTCCCTGTTTGCGGCGAACTCCTCCTCGACCAGCTTCCCTATCCGCTCGATCAGGATCGCCCCGTTTTTGCGGACGATCACAGGGACTTCGTATGCAAGCGATTGGAACCCCACCCTCGTCGGGACGTTCAGGTTGAAGATGAACTCCTGGAGACACTGTTTGACCGCTTTGTAGTCGAGGTTGTCGAACCGGATGAAGGGGGCCAGCAGCGTGTCGAGGTTTGAGACGGCCTGAGCGCCCGCCGCCTCGCCCTGTAGGGTGAAGAGGAAGTTGACGAGCTGTCCCAGGGCGGAGCGGAAATGCCTGGGCGGGCGGCTGGCCACCTTCCCCCTCACCCCCTTGAACCCCGAAAGCAATATCTCCCTCAGATCCCACCCCACGCAATATGCTCCTAGTATGCCGAGGTCGTGTATATGCAGATCGCCGTTCAGGTGGGCCTCTTTGATCTCGGGGGGATAGATCTTCTCAAGCCAGTATTGGGAGGCGATGACGGATGAGACGTGGAAGTTGAGGCCCTGGAGGGAGTAGGTCATGTTCGAGTTCTCCCTCACCCTCCAATCGGCCTCGTCCAGGTATCTGTCCACAAGCTCTATGTTGGAGAAAAGCTCCCTGACCTTGCGGATCTCCTCGTGCTGTTTTCTGTAGAGGATGTATGCCTTGGCCGTTTTGTAATGTCCGTTTTCGACGAGCACCTTTTCGACGACGTCCTGAACCTGCTCAACTGTCGGTATCTCGCCCGGCTTCAGCTTCTCCTCCAGCATCGAGACGACCTGCCGGGCCAGCCTGCAGGCCAGCTCGTAATCCTCCCCTCCGACCGCCCTGGCCGCTTTGAATATCGCGTTCGCTATTCGGGTGATGTCGAAATCGACGATCCTCCCGTCCCTTTTGATGATCTTCTGGATAGGCATCGGCCACCCCCGGATCGGTTCTCATCAGATGATGGCGGATGATCAGAGGCGGGTTCAGGCGCAGGCGGGCAGATCCCCTCCCGCGACTCCCCCTCGAAAGCCGCGGGATGAACCGGCGCAGGCAGGTCTCCTGGCTTACGGCGACCCTCCCTCGCCTTCCCAGAGGGTTTTCCAGGCCCTCCAGTGGCCTTCTGAGGAAGGGTTGACGCCGATCACAGTGGCGAGGGGACCGCGGCGGATTCTCACCGCTCTTCCCTATTATCCGAACCGGCCCGTCGCCGGCCCGGCACCTGCGCCCGAACCTCGACAAGCCAATTATACCACACCCCGACCAAGTGGGTCAACGTTGACAAAAACGGGCGCAGAGGCTATAATCTCTCTGAGTCCCCAGGGAGGGATCGTTTTGATCAGGCTGTTTCTCTTCCCGCTCATCGCTCTGCTCGCGGCCCCCGTTGTGATCCCCGCTGAAAGAAGCAGCGCCGGCGCAATGCCCTTTCTGAAGCTCGGCGTCGGAGCCGAGGCGATAGGGATGGGCGAGGCCGTTACGGCGTTGACGGGCGACCTGTTCTCGTCATACTGGAACCCGGCGGGCCTGAGCTTCGTGCAGCAGGGACAGATCGGCCTGATGCACTGCGAATGGTTCGAGGGGATAAACCACGAGTTCGCCGGATACGCCCATCCTCTCGGGGATCTGGGCGCCCTCTCCCTGACCGTCAACTACGTGTCATACGGCGAGCTGGAGAGAAGGGATAAGGAGGGAAAGAGGATCGGCACCTTCAGGCCGTATGACCTGGCCGTCGGGTTGTCGATCGGGCTGAGGCTGACGGAGAGCCTGAGCTGCGGGTTGACCGGAAAGTGGGCGACCGAGGTCATAGATGAGAGCAAGGGCAAAGCTCTGAGCGCGGATCTCGGCCTGATCTACAGTCCGCCCGGCACGCCCATATCGATAGGGATGCTTTTGCAGAACCTCGGGACCAAGGCGAAGTTCGCCGAGTCGGAGTTCGAACTGCCAAGGGTTCTCAAGGCGGGGGTCGCCTACAGATCGGTCGGGGGAAATATCGTCCTGGCCGCCGATCTGCAGAAGCCGTCGGACGACTCGGCCTCCATAGGGATCGGGATCGGTCTCAGAACGCTGAGGGTTCTGACGCTGAGGGCGGGCTACAGATACAAGCTGGGGGGCAACGACCTGGGGGCGATATCCGGATTGAGGGTCGGGCTGGGCGTGAGCGTCGAGGGATATCAGTTTGACTACGCCTTCGCAACTTACGGCGAGCTGGGCGCCACCCACAGGTTCTCCGTGTTGGCGAGGTTCTGAGGGAGAAACGATGGGGACTTCGGCTGTGGAGACGCTCAAAAAGGAGATAGAGGAGCTTGAAAGAGAGGAGCTGTCGCCCGAGCTGAGGAGGCTCGTGGGGATCGTGAAACGGCTCATCAGAGGGAGCGCGCCCCCGCAGAGGAAATGAAGGAGCTGATCGATGCTCTGCGCGAGGAGATGGGCAAGGACAGGGAGGCGATACTGAGGGAGCTGCAGGTCAGGTTCGAAGCGGTTCAAGGGGAGATCGCATCCCTTAGGAGGGAGATGAACGAGAGGTTTGAGGCCGTTCATGATGAGATCGCCTCGCTCAGAAGGGAAATGGATGAGAGGTTCAAGGCGATGGATCAGAGGTTTGAGGCGATTCTGGAGGAGATGAGGTCCAGGTTCAGCGCGATGGATCGAAGGTTCGAAGCGATCTTAAGGGAGATGGACGAGCGGTTCAAAGCCGTGGATCAGAGATTCGAAGCTATGGACCAGAGGTTCGAGGCGATCCTGAGGGAAATGGATGAACGGTTCAGGGCGATGGATCAGAGGTTCGAAACGATACTAAGGGAGATGGATGTGAGGTTCCAAGCGATGCGGGAGGAGATGGCGGCCAGGTTCGAATCGCTTGAGAGGCGGTTTAACATGCTTCCGTGGTGGATACCGCTTTGGTTCACCGTTTTGAACGGCCTCGTCATAGGCTTGTTAAAGATTTTCGGCGCGTTTTAATCCATGGGGCGGTGGGAGCGTGAGCGAGCGTTTGGTTTCGTCCAGCCGTCTGATAGACGACGATTTCGAGGGATATTCGCTTAGGCCCAAAACCTTAGATGAATTCATCGGCCAGGAGAGGGTGAAGGAGAAGCTGAGGATAGCGATCCAGGCCGCCAAGGCCACCCGCAGGCCGCTGGAGCACATACTGCTCGTGGGGCCTCAGGGGCTGGGCAAGACGACCCTGGCGGAGATAATCGCCAGGGAGATGGGCGTCAACTTCAAGCCGACCATAGGCCCGGCGCTCGAAAGGCTGGATCTTTCGGCGATCCTGACGAACTTGGAGGACGGGGACATACTGTTCGTCGACGAGATACACAGGATGAAGCCGGTCGTTCAGGAGACGCTCTACCCGGCGATGGAGGATTTCGTGCTCGACATAACGATCGGCCAGGGCCCCAGCGCGAAGGTCGTCAGAATACCGCTGCCGAGGTTCACGCTCGTAGGCGCCACGACGAGGGAGGGGCTTCTGGCCGCCCCGTTCCGCAACAGGTTCGGGATACACCTGAGGCTGGACTACTACAGCCCGGAGGAGCTGAAGGTCATCATCCTGATGAACGCCGCCAAGCTGGGGATAGAGATCGACGAGGACGCCGCCTTCGAGATAGCCCGCCGCTCCAGGGGAACCCCCAGGATAGCCAACAGGATGCTCAGGAGGGTCTGGGATTACGCGCTGGTCAGGGGGGAGGGCAGGATAGACATCAAGACGGCCCGGGAGGCGCTCGAGATGTATGGGATAGACGAGATGGGGTTGGACGAGATGGACAGGGCTATCCTGAGGACGATAATCGAGAAGTTCAACGGCGGGCCGGTGGGCCTCAGCACCATCGCCACAGCCGTCAGCGAGGACGAGAGAACCATCGAGGACGTCTACGAGCCTTACCTCATAAAGCTGGGGTTCATAACCCTGACGCCTAGGGGCAGGGTGGCCAACAGGAAGGCCTACGAGCACCTGGGCCTGCCCTATCCGGAGAGGCAGGAGATGCTGTGGAGGTGAGCGAGATGGGGCTGGCTCCCATGGCCAAGCTGATCATACTGATGGGCCTCCTCATGGTCTTCATAGGCGCCCTGCTGTTGCTCGTCGAAAAGGTTCCGTTCCCGTTCATAGGGAAGCTGCCCGGCGATATCATCATAAGGCGGAAAAACTTCACCCTCTACTTCCCGCTTGCCACCTCCATCCTCATCTCGATCATCCTCTCCATACTCCTCACCCTGCTTCTGAAGAGGTGAAAGGAGGTATGAGGACGGATCTGTTCGATTACCATCTCCCGAAAGAGCTGATAGCGCAATACCCCCTGCCCCAGAGGGATCATTCGAAGCTGATGGT
>QNBQ01000178.1 GCA_003645735.1 Candidatus Poribacteria bacterium | reverse complement strand
TGCCCGCTTTGAAACCGAACGAGAAGAGATACGCGATACCGCTTTTCGGCCTGCTGACCTTCTTCTTCGTCGTCGGCGCCCTCTTCGCCTTCTTCATCGTCGCTCCCATAGGCCTGAACGTCTTCGCGAACCTGTGGGGAAGGGGAGGGCTGAGGAACCTGTGGGCGTTGGACAGATACGTCAGCTTCATAACGAGGCTGCTCATAGGGTTCGGAGCGGCCTTCGAGCTGCCGATCGTGATGGGCTTCCTCTCCTTCATCGGCATCATAGACGCGGACGGGTTCAGGGAGAGGAGGAGATACGCGATCGTCTTCATAATGGCCATATCGGCCTTCCTGACCCCTTCGGATGTGATCACGATGCTGCTGATGGCCGGGCCTTTGGTGATCCTTTATGAGGTCGGGATTTGGTTTGCAACACTCACCCAAAGGGAGAGATGATCAAAAATGGCCGAGATGAAGGAGAAACTGAAAGCCCTTCTCAAGCTCCAAACGGTCGATGAGAAGATAAAGGAGCTGAGGACGAAGCTGGAGGCCGTGCCGCTCAAGGAAAAGGAGCTTCAGGAGGAGCTGGAGCGGGCCAGGGCGAGGCTTGAGGAGAAGAGGGCGCGCCACAGGGAGATGATAAGGGAGCAGAACAGGAAGAACTTCGAGCTGCAGGAGCAGAACGAGAAGCTCAACAAATACAAAGCACAGAGGTTCCAGGTCAAAACCAACGAGGCATACGCGGCGCTGGAGAGGGAGATCGAAAACACCCTGAAAAGATGCGCCGAGCTGGAGGATGAGATACTCAACCTCATGATCTCGATTGAGGCGTTCGAGGAGGAGATAAAGAGGGAGGAGAAGCTGGTTCAGGAGGCGGAGAGGCGATACGAGGAGGAGATGAGGAAGCTGAAGGAGTTCGCCGCCGCCCTCAAGGCCGAGATAGACTCCTGGGTGGAGAAGAGGAACGACCTGCTTGGGGGGATCGATCCGGATCTGCTCAGGCGATACGAGGAGTGGCTCAACAAGAAGGACGATTTCGTCCTGTCGATAGTAGAGGACAACGTCTGCGGCAGGTGCTTCCTGGCCATACCGCCCCAGACGATAAACGAGCTGAAGAAGGGCGAGAAGCTGATAACCTGCAGCAGCTGCGGAAGAATACTGATCTGGAAGGGATGGCTCGATGAAGAGGCTTAAGATCTACGTCGACGGCTCCTCCAAGGGCAACCCCGGGGACGCCGGCTACGGGTTCGTCATCGAGGACGAGGAGGGAAACAGGCTGGCCAGCGGGTCGGGATACATAGGGGTGACGACCTCCAACGCGGCCGAATATACCGCCCTCATCTTCGCCCTCCTCAAAGCCAAGGAGTTCAACCCCCGATCCGTGGAGATCCTCTCCGACAGCGAGCTTCTGGTAAAACAGATCTCCGGCGAATATGGGATCCACTCCGACCTCTTAAAACCCCTCTACCTCAAAGCCAAATCGCTCCTCGACTCATTTGAAAGCTTTTCGGTCAGGAAGATAAGCCGTTCCGAAAACAGGGAGGCCGACAGGCTGGCCTCCGCGGCCGCCAGGAGGAGGGGATGATAAGGACGAACGCCGACAAGCTGGTCAAGATATCGGTTTACGGGGAGATCTCCCATCCGACCGTCAGGCCCTACAGGATAAGCGCCGACGGCGAGCCGGTGGCCCTGCCGGCCACCGGAGGCATAACTTATAACGTCAGGGTGGGCGACCCGGCCGTCGGCTGGGAGGCCGATCACGTCGAGCCGGGGGTCAGCATCAAAAACCCCAACAGCTCCGCCAACGACGGGCTTAACACCCTGGCCTGCGTGGGAAACGAGGCGGTGGTGGTCAGCGGCGATGCCAAGGGATCGAGAGGGGTGGTCGTGGGGAAACACGGGGGGATAGAACACGTCCTCGTCGATTTCCCGCCCGATGTGCTCGATAAGCTGATGATAGGCGATAAGATCCTGATAAAGGCCTGCGGGCTCGGGCTGAAGCTGCTCGACTTCCCCGAGGTGAAGGTCATGAACATGGACCCGGGCTTCCTGGAGGCGATAGGGGTTGAGCCGGACGGGGAGGGGAACCTAGTGGTGCCGGTCACACACACGATCCCCGCCTGTATAATGGGATCGGGCCTGGGGGCCGATAACGCCTACAGAGGGGATTACGACATCCAGCTCTTCGACGAGTCGATCGTGAAGGAATACGGGCTGGAGGATCTGAGGCTGGGCGACCTTGTGGCGATCATCGACGCCGACAACACCTTCGGGCCGGTTTACAGAAGAGGGGCGGTGACGATCGGGATCGTCGTCCACACCGATTGCGTCACGGCGGGACACGGCCCCGGGGTCACGAGGCTGATGACCTCAAGATCGGGCAGGATAAAGCCGAGGATCGACCCCAAGGCCAACATCGCCTACATCCTGAACCTCAGGTGACCACCTCCCGCCTGAGGTTTATCCCGTATCGCTTCATCTTCCTCCAGAGGGTCGACCTGCTTATCCCGAGCTGGCGGGCCGCCTCCTCCAGCGTTTCGCACCGCCTCAGCTTGTGGATTATGTAGGCCCTCTCCAGCTCGCTCAAGGTGAGATCATCGCTCACCCAAAAGCCGCCGTCCGAGGAGACGCCGACGGCCCTGGCGGCCCTCGAGAAACTGCTTCTGACGCTGGGAGGGAGATCCTCGAGGCCGATCGTATCCGATCTGGTGAGCACCACCGCCCTTTCGATCGCGTTTTCAAGCTCCCTCACGTTCCCGGGCCAGTCATATTTCATCATCGCCTCCATCGCCTTTGGATCGATCCCCTCCACCCGCTTGCCCATCTTCTCGGAGAACTTCCGGAGGAAGTGGTGGGCAAGGAGGGGGATATCCTCCTTCCGTTCCCTAAGCGGCGGCAGGTAGATCGTCACGACGTTCAGCCGGTAATACAAATCCTGCCTGAACCTCTTCTGGGCCACGGCCTCCTCTAAATCGACGTTCGTCGCGGCTATCAACCTCACATCGACGTGTATGGGCTTGTTCTCGCCGACGCGCCTTATCTCCCCGTATTGGAGGAACCTTAAAAGCTTCACCTGAGTGGCCAAAGGCATCTCACCGATCTCGTCCAGGAAGACCGTCCCGCCGTCCGCCTCCTGCAGGATGCCGATCTTATCCCTATCGGCACCCGTAAACGCGCCCCTCACGTGGCCGAAAAGCTCGCTTTCGAGCAGGTTTTCGGGTATGGCGCCGCAGTTGACGGTGATGAGGGGTTTGTCCCTTCTGGGGCTGTTTTTGTGGATCGCCCTGGCCACAAGCTCCTTGCCCGTCCCGCTTTCGCCCAGGATCAACACGGTGCAATCCGTCCTGCACACCTGGGCTATAAGCTCGAAGACCTCCTTCATCGCCGGAGTTCTGCCCACTATCCCCTCCACCCCGTCGCCGAAGGCGGTCAGGTTCGGCTGAGGCTCCCTCTCCAGGGCGGCCCTGACCTTCCTGAGCAGCTCGTCCGGGTTGACCGGCTTGCCGACGAAGTCAAAGGCGCCCAGCTTCAAAGACTTTATCCCATCCCTGAGGAGATCCCCGTCCGAGACGACTATCACCTGGGGCGGGAACAGCTTCCCCCTCGCCCTCCTTATCAACTCGAACCCCGGTTCCCCGTCTCCGCTTCTGAACCTCAGCTCGGTTATGACCAGGTCATAGGAGCGTTCCTCCAATTTCTCAAGCGCCTCTTCGATCGATCCGACGGCCTCGACCTCGTATCCGGCGCGGCTCAACAGGCTTCTAAGCCTCCGCCTCGCCTCCCTATCCCCATCCGCCACCAATACCTTCGCCATAACGATCCACCCTCTTGGCGGGGAGGGGAAAGCCCCCTCCCGTCAGAACTTCGGGTAAGCCGGAACCTTTTTGTAGATCTTCCAATCCTCGGAGACGATCTTCCAGGTGTTATCCTTGACATCCCTGACGAACTTGAGCTGCTTGGTGCCGAGGTCTTGATAGGCGATCCTGCCCCTGATCCAGCCCTTATACTCCTGGAGGAAGTTGACATCGGCGGTGGCGTAATCGCCCTCGACCTCCAGGTTGGAGATCTGAACCCTTATCTTCGTATACTTCCTCCACAGCCTTTTCATCCTCCTCTCCAGCTCCTGCTTCGTCAGCTTGACCGGGTATTCCTTGCCGCCTATGACGGTCACCCTCCTTATCTCGGCGAAATCGGCGTATTTCTCCATGTATCTCTTCAGATCCTTCTGCTCCCAGGCCTGTCTCCAGTCCTCTATGATCTGCCTTATCTTCAGCTCAGTGTCTATGGGGGCTTTCCTGCCGAGCTTGACCTCCGCCTCGGCCAGGACGGGCTTCCTCTCCCTCTTAGGCCTCTCTATGGGCGGGGCCGGGGGTATGTAGCTCTCCTCGTCCACCACCTTCCAGCTCCTGCTGAAGCCCACCCTCTTTATCCTGACCCTCCTTGTCGACTCGACCCTCTCCCCCTCCCTGAGGAAGGTGAGCTTTATGCCGGAGAAGGTGACCGCTTTTTCGTCGCCCCTCCTCTCCATGAGCGACAGGTCGACCTTGGGCCTGTTTTTGACGAGCTCGATCCCCTCGTTGAACTTCGCACGCCTTTTCTCCTTCGCCTCGTCGTCCCAAAGCTCTTCATATAGCTTCGTGTCGCCGCTCTCGACCGCCTTCGCCCAGACCTTTATGAACTCCTCCGGCGTCCGCCTGTCGTAGGTGACGAACAGCGCTATGAGAACCCCTATGACGGCCGCCAAGACGACCCCGATCCCTATGAGCGCCCATTTGAGCGGCCCGCCCATCCTCATCACCTCCTCACCTACGCGTCCCCCATTCCGGGACCGACTCATATATCCTCCAGATCTCCCTCTTTATCCTCCATCCGCCGTCGGCTTTTCTCACATGCGCCTCCCTCAGCCACACATCGGTCAGCTTGACCCCGGCCCTCTCCCCCTCGGGAGAAACGAAGGTATATCTGGCGATCAACCCCCTGGGGTTGAACTCCTTGCCGGCGAGCTTCCAGCTCCGGGCGGCCAGCTTTCTGAGCTCGGATTCGAACTCCGATCTCGAAAGCCTCTCCTCGCTCTCCCTGCCT
>QNBQ01000177.1 GCA_003645735.1 Candidatus Poribacteria bacterium | reverse complement strand
TGCCTGGCCGATTACCCCGACGTGGTTCTGGGCGCGGCCCAGGCCAGGGAGCCGCACCGCATCGCCCACTACCTCTTGGAGCTGGCAACCCGCTTCCACGCCTTCTACGACAGGCACAGGGTCCTGGACAAGGAGAACATGCCGCTGACCCAGGCGAGGATGATCCTCGCCGACTGCACCGGCCAGGTCATCCGAAACGGCCTCTCCCTCCTGGGGATAACCGCGCCGGAGAGGATGTGAATGAGGATCGAGGATCTGAAGCTCCTGGAAGGGTTCACGATCAGGCAGCGCGGAATTTTAGAGAGGCTCTTCAGGGAGATAGCGGGGCTTGATCTGTCGAGGTACGAGAACCTCTACGTCTTCGCATTGAAAGCCCAGCAATTCTACACGGCCCTGGAGGATCTGTTCAAGGAGATCGCTAGGACGTTCGAGAACCGGATCGAAGATCCGTCGAGATACCACCGGGAGCTGCTGGTTAAGATGAACACAGAGGCGCCGGGCGTAAGGATAGCGGTGATAAGCGAGAGAACCTTTCGATTCCTCGATAGGCTGAGGAGGTTCAGACATTTCATCAGACATGCCTACGACTACGAGCTTGATAGGGATGAAATTGAGAAGCTCCAGAGGTTGTTTAAGGAGAACTTCGAAGCGTTAATCAGCGACTTGAACCGCTTCTTGGAATTCGTGAGGGAGGCTTCGGAAAGCGATGAGGTTTGAGCTTCTGAGACGGTTGATCGAGGAGAGGCGGAGGACCGAGCTTGAGAGGCGGGAGAGGATGAGGAGGGAGGTGCTTGAAAAAACGATCGCCGCCCTCAGGGAGAGGTTGCGCGATGAGGAGGTCAAAAGCGTTTACATCTTCGGCTCGCTGTTGAGGGAGGGCAAGTTCTACGACTTCTCGGACATCGATATCGCCGTCGAGGGGTTCAGAGGGGATATATGGGAGCTGGGGAGCGAGCTGGAGAGATCGCTCGGCAGAGATGTGGATCTCATCAGGTTGGAGAAGAGCGGGTTGAAAAGGATGATAGAGGAGAGGGGCTTGAGGGTGATATGAGATGAGGCAAAGGGAGAGAGGGGAGAGGAGAGAGAAGCTCACCCTGATGCGGCAATATAAGCGGATCAAAAGCCAGTATCCGGACGCGATCCTCTTCTACAGGGTGGGCGACTTTTACGAGACCTTCTACGAGGATGCGAAGATCGCCTCCAAAGTTCTGGGGATAGCCCTCACCTCGCGCGACAAGGACGACGAGACCGGCGAGCCGGTGCCGCTCGCCGGCGTCCCCCACCACGCGCTCGAAACCTACCTCTACAGGATGGTGAAGGCGGGATATAAGGTGGCGATATGTGAGCAGGTGGAGGACCCGAAGAAGGCCAGAGGAGTGGTCAAGCGCGAGGTGGTGAGGGTTGTTACGCCGGGGACGCTCTTCGAGCTTGAGGCGCTGGAGCACAAGGAGAACAACTACCTGGTCGCCCTCTGCGAACACAAGGGCATCTACGGGCTTGCCAACGTCGACCTCTCCACGGGGGAGTTCTCGGTCACGGAGATCGAGGAGGAGGACAAGCTGATCTCGGAGATGCTCCGTTTAAACCCCTCCGAGCTTCTGATCCCGGAGGGCTTCAACCCCGGGCTTCTGGAGAGGATAGAGGAAGAGCTGTCCCCCGCCGTCAACCGCCTTCCCCCCTGGCAGTTCGACCCGGAGACGGCTAGATCCGAGCTTCTTAACCATTTCGAGGTCTTCTCGCTTGAGGGGTTCGGCTGCGAGGGGAGGGAAGCGGCCATATCCGCCGCCGGAGCGCTCATCCAATACCTCAAGGAGACCCAAAAACAGAAGGTGCAACACATCCTCTCCCTCAAGTTCTACTCGATCCAGGACTACATGCTCCTCGACGCCGAAACGCAGAGGAACCTGGAGCTTATAAGGTCGATAAGGGACGGATCGACGAAGGGGACGCTGCTGGAGGTGTTGGACGAGACGGTCACACCCATGGGCGGCAGGAGGCTGAGGCAGATCATCCTCAGGCCGCTTCTCAACCCGGATCAGATAAACGCCCGCCTGGACGCCGTCCAAGAGCTTTACGAGAACATGATCCTGCGGGACGAGATAAGGGAGCTGCTCAAGGAGATGAGGGATATAGAGCGGCTGATGGCGAAGGTGGATCTGGGATCGGCGAACGCCAGGGATCTGCTGGCCCTGAGGGATTCGCTGAGGGTGATCCCCCAGCTCAGGGAAAAGTTGGAGGGATGTCGTTCGTCGCTGCTTCAGACCCTGAGGGATGAGCTCGTGGAGGTCGACGACATAGTGGAGCTGATAGACAGGGCGATCCACGAAGATCCGCCCGCCACCGTTAAGGAGGGGGGGATAATCAAAGACGGATACAACGCCGAGCTGGACGAGCTGAGGGCGATCGTCAAGGACGTCAAGGGATGGATCGCTAGGCTCCAGCAGAAGGAAAGGGAGAGAACGGGCATATCGTCGCTCAAGATCGGCTACAACCAGGTCTTCGGCTATTACATCGAGGTGACGAAGGCCAACCTCCACCTCGTCCCGCCCGATTACATCCGCAAACAGACGCTGGTCAACGCCGAACGGTTCATCACGCCGGAGCTGAAGGAGCAGGAGGCGAAGATACTGAACGCTCAGGAGAGGATAAACGAGCTGGAATACGAGCTTTTCTGCGAGGTGCGGAACAGGATCGCCGAATCGACCGGCAGGATACAGAGGGTGGCGGCTGCCGTGGCGATGCTGGACGTTTTGGCGAACTTCGCCCACGTGGCCGCCAAGAACAACTACGTCAGGCCTCAGGTGGACGATGGCGAGGAGATCATCATCCGCGACGGCAGACATCCGGTCGTCGAGAAGCTGTTCACGCGCGAGGGGTTCGTGCCGAACGACACCTACCTCAACTGCTCCGACAGACAGATGTATATCATCACCGGCCCGAATATGTCCGGGAAGTGCGTCGCAGGGGATACGCTGGTCTTCACCGATAGGGGGCTTGTGGAGATCAAAGAGCTACAGCCCTGCCCGATGAGGCCGGACACGTTCGCGCCCTGTTGGGTTATCGTCACCGATGGAATGACCAAGAAGATAGCTGACCATTTCTACTACGGCGGCTTCTCGAGGACGATCAAGATAAAAACGCGGTTCGGCTTCGAGCTGGAGGGGACGCCCGAACATCGCATCTGGGTCAGAAACCCGGACGGAACCGAGGGGTGGAAGAGGCTGGATGAAATCAAGATCGGAGATGTGGTGGCCATTCCGAGGGGGATGGAGCTATGGGGGAGCGAAACGGAGATCAAAAGCGAAGCCGATAAACTCAAGGGTTGCAAGAGATACAAGCTGCCGAAGGAGCTGAGCGGGGATCTGGCCTACCTCATGGGGCTGCTGGTGGGGGATGGGGCACTGACCTATGAGAACGGGTTCACCATTTCAGCGGCTGACCCGGCGATAGCCGAGGAAGTTCGGAGGATAACATCGGAGCAGTTCGGGTATGAAGCCCGAAGGAAATCGAACGGCGTGGATCTGCTCGTCAGCAGCAAGCAGATAAGAACGTTTCTCCGGGATTTAGGGCTCGGATATTGGAGGGCGGATTCCAAACGGGTGCCCTCCTCGATCCTCCGCGCCCCGCGTCACATAGTGGTCAGCTTCCTGCGAGGTCTTTTCGACGCCGACGGATATGTCGACAACAGATACGGCAACATAGAGCTGCTCAGCGCCTCCAAGAAGCTCGCACGGCAGGTGCAAATGCTGCTTTTGAACATGGGGATCGTCAGCTCTCTCGGTGAAAAGAAGGTCAAAGGGAAGGTCTACTATAGGCTTGAGATAACGGGCGAAAACGCAATCCTCTTCCACAAGGAGATAGGGTTCAAATCGCCCAGGAAAAAAGCAAGAGGAAAGTTAAGCTCAGGGATCAGGCGACCGAACATAGGCATCCCTCATTTAGAGAACGCCCTTGAGCTTGTGCGCCGCAGAATTGTAGCCCGGGAGAACAAGTCCATATCGCTCAAAAAGGCTAAGTCAATCAGCAGTATCTTCCACACTTATATCCCGAACCGGCGTAACATCTCCTATAGGAAGCTGGTCGAGCTTGTATCTTACTGCCTGGCAAACGGGGTGGAGTGCGATGAGCTTTTGGAGCTCGTCGAGAGGAGCTACCTCTACCTCGAGGTCGTGGAGGTAAAGGAGGGATACGGAGAGGTATACGATCTGAGCGTCCCGGACGGCCACTCGTTTGTCGCCAACGGGTTTATCAACCATAACTCCACATACCTCCGCCAGGTGGCGTTGATCTGTTTGATGGCGCAGATAGGGTCGTTCGTGCCGGCCTCGTCGGCGAAGATCGGGGTGGTGGACAGGATATTCACCCGCGTCGGCGCCTCCGACAGCTTGGCGACCGGCCAGAGCACCTTCCTCGTGGAGATGAACGAGACGGCCAACATCCTCAACAACGCCACCCGCAAAAGCCTGATAATCCTCGACGAGATAGGCCGCGGGACCAGCACCTTCGACGGGATAAGCATCGCCTGGGCGGTGGCCGAATACATCCTCAAGCGGATCGGCGCCAAAACGCTCTTCGCCACGCATTATCACGAGCTGACGGAGCTGGCCAAGAGCTTCAAAAACGTCAAAAACTACAACGTGGCGGTCCTGGACGACGGGGAGAGGATCGTCTTCCTGAGGAAGGTCGTGGAGGGGGCGACCGATAAGAGCTACGGGATACACGTGGCCAAGCTGGCCGGCCTGCCCCAGGAGGTGATAGAGAGGGCGAAGAGGATATTGGAGGTCTTGGAGAGCCACGATATAAGCGTGGAGGCCAGGAGGACGGCTCCGCGCATCCGGAGGCCTTCAAGGCCCTTGAAAGCCGATGCCCTGCAGCTCACCCTCTTCTCCCCGAAACCTAACCCCATAATCGAGGAGCTTAAAAAGCTCGACCTCGACAACATGACCCCCATTCAAGCCCTCAACAAGCTCTACGAGCTGAAGCTGAAGGCGGAGAAGGAGGGATGGCGAAAGTAGCGGTGAACCTGTTGACCGGGTGTAGGATACCGCTCTCCGTTCTGATCTACCTCCTGAT
>QNBQ01000176.1 GCA_003645735.1 Candidatus Poribacteria bacterium | reverse complement strand
TAACCGGGGCGCTATAGGGGGTATAATTACCGGGGGAGGTGGGATGATGCACGGAGGGCTGAAGTTCCTCGTCCTTTTAGTCCTCTTTCTCCTGGCGGCGCCTCACATCGAGGGGAGGACGCTTTTCGAAACGGATTTCAACGAAGGGTTCGATGAGTCCAAGTGGGTTGTCCTCGGCAATCCGAAGATCGAGGTGGTCGAGGACAAAACCGCCCCGAGACACGGCCCGAAGGTTTTGATCGTGGACAACGACGCCTCAATAATGGGCATCTACGTGAGGGATCTGGTCTTCGAGGACGGGATCATAGAGATCCTCTGGAGGGACGTGGACGTGGCCGGGAACCCCGACAGAGACGCCGACGGCCCCCTGTTCGCAAGGGCGGACATAGAGCAATCCGTTCAGAAGAGGATGTGGGTCGGGTATGTGATGGAGCTGGACGCCGACTCAGGCTTCCACGTCAACGTGGGGGACGGCGTTCAGGCGCCCGTGCTCGCGATCCGACCCGACCTCAGGACGACCGGCGAGTGGAACTGGATCAAGTGGAGGCTTGAGGGGGAGCTGCTGCAGCTGAAGACCTGGGACGCCGATGAGCCGGAGCCTGAGGAGTGGATGTTGGAGGCGAGGGATAACACCTACTCCTCGGGGGAGGTCGGGATACAGGTCTGGTCGGGCAAGATACACGTCGCCTTTTTCAGGGTGACGGATCTCGAGGGGCCTCATCCCGTCGGGCTCAAAGGGATGCTGCCTATCCTCTGGTCGGAGCTTAAGGAGAGGTGAAAGATGATGGAGGCCCGCGTGAGGAGGGCGAGGGCCGAGGACGTGGAGGAGATCCATTCCGTTATGACCTCAGCCTTCGGGGTGGAGCCCGGCTCGGAGAGGTGGGAGAGCTGGAGGAGGCTGGCCGAGGGGTGGAGGGATTTCCTCGTGATGGAGCTGGGCGGACGGATCGTCGGGGCGGTGAGGATCAAGGGGGAGAGGCTCCGATACGGGGAAAACGCGACGATCATCAAGGGCGACGTGGGATACGTCAGCGTCAGGAGGGAGCTTCAGGGGCGCGGGCTGGGGACGAGGCTGATGGGGGAGGCCGTGAGGTTCATGAGGGAGGAGGGGATGCACATCTCGCGGCTGGGAGGCTTGATAAAGTTCTACAGCCGGTTCGGCTACGTCCCGTTCCCCAGGAGGTTTTACGAGTTTCCCCTCGATCCGGCCCGCGCCGGGGCCGCGACCATCCCGCCCGAGGAATACCTCGCCCTCCCCTCCGATGAGGAAGCCAGGATCAGGCCCTATGAGCCGGGCAGGGACTGGCGCAAACGGTGGGAGCTTTACAAATGCTTCAACCGGGGGTTGATCGGCCCGATCGCGGAGCCGTCCTCCCCCAGGCCGGAGAGCGGAGGGCCGGATGAGTCGGGCTTGAGATGGGTTTACGAGGAGGATGGGTTGAGGGGCTACGTCTTCGCTCACAGGAGCGGCGATGAGGCGGAGATACACGGCGCCTTCGACCTCTCCCATCCCTCGGCGCTCCCATCGCTTGTGAGGAAGATCCTGATAGAGCTTCGAAGGCGGGACACGAGGCGGGTTTTAGGAAGGCTTCCGTTCGATCACGAGGTCGAGCGGAGGCTTGTGGAGGGCGGGGTGGGCTTCCTCCTGCGGGAGGTGTGCTCATACCCGGCCTCTAACATGCTTCTGCTGATCGATCTGAAACGGTTCGTCGAGGCGGCCGCGCCCGAGTGGTCGGAGAGGATGCGGAGGCGGATCGGATCGCCTCCCTGGACGGGGAAGGTCGAGCTGAGGGTGGGGGGACAGGCCGCGGAGGTGGAGATCTCCTCCGAAGGCGTCGGGGCGGTCGAAGGCCGATCCGAGCCGGACGTATCGCTCGCCTTCGACCCGCGCGACTTCCTCCTCATGGCCCTGGGATACAGGGGGTTCGATGAGATCGCGGGATCGATCCGCGGCCACATCCCCTCCCGGCTCGCCTCCCTCCTGTCGGCGCTGTTCAGGAGGGAGCCTACCGCCGCGGGGCCGCTCGGGTAGGCCGGAGGAGGTGTCCGGATGAGGTCCGCTTTGAAGCTGCTGATCGGTCTGTTGGCCGTCTCGGCCGTCATGCCCCAGGCGCGCCCGCAGCTCGGGCCGGGCGACAGGTTCATACCGTTCGCGCTGCGCTCGATAGACGGGGGAGTCGTGACGGTCGAGGTGAGGGAAGGGGCTTTGACGGCGGTCAGAAGGGATGAGGCGGGGAAGGTGGCGGAGATCATCAGGCCCGACCTGATGCTCCTGGATTTCTGGGCGAGCTGGTGCCCGGCCTGCAGGCGGGCCGCGCCCGAGGTCCAGAAGCTCCACGAGAGGTTCTTCCTTGCGAGGTTCGAGGGACGAATGGACGAGCTCGAGAAGGAGGGCGGCGTGCTGGTCATAGGGGTTGGGCTGGACAGAGGGGGTGCCGATGCAATAAGGCCGTTCGCGCGGGAGAACAACCTCACCTACATTCTGCTGGCTGACCCGGCCAAAGAAAGGGAGGGGCTGGTGACCGATCCGATGAAGCTGGCGATGGTGTATGAGGTGAGGGTCATCCCCACGATATTCCTGATCGACCCCGAGGGGATCGTCCGCCTCGTCCACGTCGGGTTCGAGCCGGATATGGCCGAGAAGTTGAGCGAGGAGATCGAGTCGATGATGCCGAAGGGGGAACCATCCTTACTGCCGCCTGCTGGGAAAGGGTTCGGCGGGATTTGGGGATCGATTAAGCTGGGCGCCGAGATCGGACCGCCCCGATGATCGCCGTTTAACAGGAACAGCGCCTGGCGGGGACGGAGAGGACGACGGTCGTCCCCCGTCCGGGCGCCGAGATGACCTCCAGAGTTCCCCCTAGAAGGTGTGCCCTCTCCTTCATCCCCATCAGCCCCAGCTTCCCCTCCTCCAGATGCTCCCAGTTCGGCTTCAGCTCGAAACCGATGCCGTTGTCCTTGACCTTCACGGTCGTCATCAGATCCCCGAACTCCACCTCCACCTCCGCCCTGGTGGCTTTAGAGTGTTTCCAAACGTTCCTCAACGCCTCCTGAACGATCCGGTAGATCAGCAGCCTCTCTTCAGGAGCGAACTGGGGTTCCGATCCCCTCACCTTCAGCTCGACCATTATCCCCGACTGCTCCTGCATCTGGGCGGCCAGCTCCCTCAAAGCCGGCAGCAGGCCGAGGTATTCGAGGGTGGGCGGACGTAGATCCTGGACGAACCGCCTCAGCCTTATAAGGGCCTCGTCTATGTCCCTCCTTATCCCCTCGAGGTGGTCGACCGTCTCGGGGGGCAACACGCGGAGGTTTTTGAAGATGAGGTTGTCCAGATGTCTTGAGATGGCCACGAGGGTCTGGATCGTGTCGTCGTGAAGCTCCCTGGCGATCCTCCTCCTCTCCTCCTCGTGCGCCCTGCTTATCTGGCTGGCGTAGAGCCTCAGGTTCTCCTGGAGACGCCTCTCGTCGGTGATATCCCTCGCGATGTAGAGGAAGGCCGGGGTCTTCTCATCGCCCAACAGGCTGGTCGTCAGCATCAGTATCGCCTCTTTCCCGTCCCTCCTGATGATCCTCTGCTCGTAGGGCTGTCTGATCTCCTCCCCGGCCAGCAGCTTCTCCTCAACTTCCCTGGCCAGCTTAAGCCCCTTGGGCGTGAAGAACCGGGAGATGTCCTTGCCTATCAGCTCGTCCAGCTCGTAACCTGTCAGCCTGGAGGCCGCTTTGTTGGCGGCGATGATCCTGCCGGAGAGATCCTGGATCCAGATCGCATCGTGCGCCTTCTCGAATATCTCCCTGAACCTCCTGCTCATCCTCTCAAGTTCCTGGCAAAAATACGCCTTCTCCGCCGCCACGCCCAGCTCCGTCCCTATCAGCGTGAGAAGCTCCTTCTCCTCGGTGGAGAACCGCTTCAGGGAGCGCGCTGCCACGCAGAGCGTGCCTATCACTTTGTTCTTCGATTTAAGGGGGACGATGAGCTGCGACCTTATCCCCTCCTCCCTCACGATCTCCCGGCTCAGCCTCGGGTCCTGTGATGAGTCCTCGATGAAACAGGGTTTGCCCGTTTTGGCCACCCATCCGTTGAACCCCTCCCCGACCTTCAGGCCGTCGATCTTCGAGGCCACCTCGTCCGATATCCCCCTGTATGCGCGGAGCTCAAGCTTCCCCGTCTCCTCGTTCAGGAAATAGATCAGCACCACGTCGATGTCCATCACCTCTTTGATCTTATCCGCCGCAACGTCGAGCACCTCCTCCAGCACGAGCGACTGGTTGACGGCGGTCGAGATGGTGTGAAGGGCTGAGATACGCCTCTCGTTTTCCCTGATGATCCTGATATAGGATTGAAGCTCACGCCTCACCGCCTCGAGCTTGAGGAGGGCCTGTTCCCTTCGCCCGACCTCCCTCCTCCTCTCCTCGAGCCACCAGTTGACCAGCGCGCCCAAAACCACGGCGGTCGAGGTCTCGAATAGGGCGTCCCTGGGGTAAGGGGACAGGAGCAGGACGCGCGGCAACATGGCCGCCACGGCCAGAAGCAAAGCGGCTATCCCTCCCCTTATCCCGAATATGAAGGCGGCGTAGGTGGCGGGCGCCAAGAAAAGTATCCTCTCTATGGCGTGCCGCCTAAGCCCCAGAAGCGAGGTCAAACCGAGCTTGGAGAAGTGGAGGATTTCGGGATAATGACAGGTGAGGCAGAGGAGGAAGAGGGAGACAATCCCCCAAAAGTGGGGGTTGTGGAGAGGTCTGAGAAGTCTCCTCATCGCGCTTCGCTCCTTCCCTCGTCCCCTTCGAGGCTGATCCACCCTTTCCTCAGGCAATAGGTTATCGCTTCTATCCGGGAACTGACGCCCAGTTTGGCGAAGATATTCCTCCAGTGGGTTTGGACCGTCCGCTCCGAGAGGGAGAGCTTGTTCGCTATCTCCTTGTTCACCAAGCCCTGGGCGCCGAGCCTCACCACCTCAAGCTCCCTCTTGGAAAGAAGCTGTCTCCTGCTGGGCTCCCCGTTTCCCCTGGCCGAGGACTGAAGCCTCCTGAGCAATTTCTCGGCCACGGCGGGGTGCAGCACCGATTCCCCCTCGTAAACCGCCCTTATGGCGTTTATCAGCTCCTGACCCCGCACGTTTTTCAGC
>QNBQ01000175.1 GCA_003645735.1 Candidatus Poribacteria bacterium | reverse complement strand
CCGGGTCTTCAAAAACGCCTAAAACCCTCATGCTTTCCCACCTCGCCCCGCTTTTTTCTCGACCTCGGCGGAGAGCAACAGCGACTTCACGTAGATCTCCAGCGCCTTCTTCTGGCACGCGAGCATCTCCACGGCATCGTCCCATTTGCCCTCGCTCACGAACTTCGACGCCACCTCCCCGATCCTGTAGAGCTGGGAGATCGAGTGCTTCAGCTCGCACCATAACTCGTATTTCCTCGCCGGGACGAGCTTCTTCATGAGGTGGGCCCGGAGGTCCCTCACCTCGTCCAGGAGGGCGCAGGCCCTCCTCTCCAGCTTCTTGTCCCCCAGCTCCCGCCTTATGTCGCCGATTATGCTCCAGAGGTGCTCCTCGCACTGGATGAGGTTGGCGACCGCCCAGAGGAGGTCCATCTCCAGCGGTATGTCGGCCTCGCTCAGCCTGCCGCCCCTCAGCACGGCTTTACCTTTCCTTGGTCGTCTATGCATTCGCTCAACCTCCTGGCCAGCCTCTTGACTAGCTCCTCGTCGAAGGCTTGCCTACTCCTCTTCATCCCACCTAGAAAAATGCCTCCGCAAATTTATTTCTTTGTCAGACCGAACAGGAACCCTATCACGGCGCCCCCGGCGACGGCGGCGTGCTCGCGGAGCAGGTCGATCAGGGGCCCGGCGTAGGTCCTCACCCACTCCACGTATTGGGGGATCGAGTAGTTCAAGAAGATGATGCCGATCAGGGCGGCCAGTCCCAGGCCCACGAAGACCACCCACAGCTTCCTCACCACCCAGCCGAGGAAGAACCCGAGGGCGATGCCGATCCCGAACTCGACCACGAGGGTCAGCGGGTCCATGCTCCCACCTCGGAAAAATGGGGGGCTACTTATATACCCCCCTCCACTCCAGCGGCTTGACTATGATCGTGCACTTGTTGTTCCTCTTGATTACCCTGGCCACCCTCGCCCTCACGCTCACGATCTTCCAGCCGCCGACGATCATCTCGCCTATCATCCTCGACCCGTAGACCGGGAAGATCACGACCCCCTCGTCGCTCCTCGCGATGTAGGTGGCCTTCTCGGGCGACAGATGCATAAACAGCTCGATCTCGTCTCCGACGCCGTATTCCTTGCCGCCGTATTGGAACCTCAATTCGCTCATGCTCCCACCTCGGAAAAATCGGTCAGAGCCTTATTTTTACGTAGTGGATCTCGACGTGCCTCGCCAGGTGCCCTCTGCAGGCCCATGCGCCGCAGAACGGGCACCTCACGGGGTCGAGGGCCTCCCGCCCGCAGACCACGCAGATTCTAGACCTCCTGGCCTTCAGGGTCACTGCCTCTCCCTCGGCTGGGGGAGGGCGGCGTGCAACATGCGATAAAGCTCCACTTTCCGGTCGATCGTCGCCTCCTTCCCCGACTTCCTCCCTACCCAGATCTTCTGGCTGATGTCCACGTAGGCGTCCCAGACCGTCACCAATTCCCGGGTATTTTATTGGGGCGGTTTTTCTAGAGTCATGGCGTTTTTAATATCCTCTAAGCTTATCGCGCCCGTGTTCTTCTCTTTGATTATATACGTCTTGAAGTCCTTGGGAGATACGAAGACGACCGCGTAATTCATTCCCAACGCTCTTGCCAGCTCTCTATGTTTTTTATTTTTCGCGTTTAGGTAACAAAGGGTGACTTGAACTAAATAACGTTTGCCATCCTTTTCTGCTAAGATGTCAAAGGGAAATTGCGGGTAAAACTTCGTAAACCTCACGACAACGTTCCAACCATTCCTCTTTAACGCTTCAACAGCCACTTTTTCCGACTTTTCAACGGCCTTCCTTCTTAATTTGCGAGAAGAACCCAAAGATCCCCAAAGAGATTTCAACTTCTTCCTACGCCTCACCTGTTTTTTGCGGTATAGTAAGCGTCTGCAATTCAAGCAACGTTTCGCAGATGTATTATTGGGCCTTACTATAAATTCGCGGCCACAATCAATGCACCTCTTTATGATCCCTTTTCTAGCTTCTATGCCATACCTCAAGAAATGCTCCCTGACTGTAGATTTGGCAACACCAAACATCTTCGCAATCTCTTTAAGAGTTAGTCCCTCTTTCCAATACAAACGCTCTAGCTCTTCCTTGCTTACGTTGAGTTTTTTAGGTCTTGGCATCCCAATCGAGATGTTTCAAACCGCCCCAATAAAATACCTTTCGGTCAGGGAGACCCCCTCCCTCAGCGCCTTGACGTAGGGCGGGAGATACGCCCTCGGGAGCCTGTCCCAGAGCACGTCGGCGATGTCCTTGTCCAGCTCTATCTCCGACCAGAGCCTGTAGACGCCGAGCGCCTCCTCCCCCCTCCTCACCAGCCCCCTGAGCCTCTCGGCCATCTTCTCCACGTCGGTCTCCAGCCCCGGCCTGTGGGGCTCGCGGACTATCGCCGCCGCCGCGTCGGGCGAGAGGTAGGTCGCCAGGAACCTGTAGGGCATGAAGGCGTAGAAGGTCATGCTCCCGCGGCTGAGGATGCTGAGGACGCTGGCGCCGTAGGCGAGGGAGCCGTCGACGGAGTTGTAGACGTAGATGCCGAGCCTCGTCTTCACGCCCCTTATCGGCTCCGCCTCGACCCTCATGTCGTAGAGGGCGTAGAGCCTCCCGCACGGGTCGAGGAACTCCCTGATCTTCTCGGCGCCGATCTCCTTGGCGACCCTGTCCGCCGCCTTCAGCGCGACCTCGTTCGGGAGGAGCCGATATTGCCTCGAGGCGATATGGACGAGCCTCCCGTCCCTCACGATCGCCTTCCACGGGATCGCCTCGCCGTCCCAGGTCAGGTAGAGCTCCCTGAAGCCGTAGTCTATCCACTCCTCCGAGACCTTCTCAATCCCGAACATTCTCCCACCTCGAAAAATGCGTCCTCACGTGTGGTAGTCCGCCGTTATCAGCCAATACTTCTCGGGCTCGGCCCTCACCCTCTCCTTCCAGTCCTTCGGGAGGTGGTAGCCGGAGCCCATGGAGCCGTCCTCGTAGGAGAAGAAGAAATAGCAACCCGTGAGGGAACCCCAGAACCAGTCGCTCCACTCGTCCAAGAGGTAGGACGCGTAGCTCAGCTTGTCGCACAGCTCGGGCGGCAGATCCTCCGCGGCGCCCATGTCCAGCCCGGTCTTGAAGGCCATCAGATCCGGCTTCACCTCCTCCAAGATCTTCAGCGCCTCGAACAGGGACTCCAGGGCGAACTTCCTCGCGCCCTCAAGCTTCTTCTCCACGATCTCTATGAACTTCTCTACACCGACCTCCTTGGCCCAGATGACCGGGTCGGATACCCTGTCCGAGTCCAGGATGAGGAAGTAGTCTATCTTGTGCGGCACGTAGGAGCTGAGGAAGTCCTCGACCAACCTGATGGCCTCCTCCTTGCTGTCCGCCCTCACCAAGAACTTCGGGAAGTGGTGCATGATCCCCCACCTCGAAAAATGCCTCAGCTCTTCACGCACTCCCTCAGCATCGCGAGGGTGCCGGCGAAGTCCCTCAAGACTGCCTCCACGTCCTCGACGGTCTTGAACTTCGGGAGCTCGTCGGCCATCTTCTCAAGCCTTTCCATGACCTCGTCCAGGTTGATTATGAGCCACAGGACGTGGAAGGGCTTCTTGAACGCCGCGAAATCCTTGACGAGGACGAGCGCCGAGTGCTTCTTCCTCAGCGCCCTCTCTATCTCGTCGTCGTCGAACCTGATCCTGATCCTGAGGAAGTGGTTGTTCCCCTCGACCACCTCCTCCGCCGCGGCGTAGATCCCGGGCGCCAGCTTGCACAGGGCGGGCTCCTCTTGGTGGAGCGGCTCCCCCAGCGGCACCCTCATCTCAAGCCCGTCCACGACCGCGCCGGCTATAGACCTCAAGCCCTCAAGCAGGTGCGCCAGCTCTATCACGTTCCCCTCGAAGAGGGCCAGGATGGCGGCGAACCTGAACATCTTCTCGGCGAGCTCCTTCATCGCTCCCTCACCTTCTCGAACTCCTCCATCGCCTTGAGGATGCCGACCAGGTCGGCGGCGAGTTCCTTGTATTTCCTGAACTCCGAGAATAGCTCCTTCAGCCTCCTCAGCCTCGTCATCTGCCTCCCCAAGGAGGCCAGCAGATCGTCGAGCTCCGCGATCTGCCACGTGCCGATCGACGATCCCATGATGACGCCCCTCTCAAGATACACCTGGATGGTGGGGTTGCCCGTGAGCAACTCCCTCTTCAGCTCGTAGATCTCCTCCACGATCCTGACCACGTCCTCCAGGTCGGTCATGTCCCACCTGAAAAATGGTTCACTCGATAAGGATCGCCGAGTAGAAGAGCCTCTCCAAGACCTCCCACTCCCTCGTCCCGGGCTTCACGCGCCTGACGGCGCCGTCGAACCAGTCGAGGTAGTGGTAGGCGATGTCCACCAGCGCCTCAGCCTCCGGGTCGTAGAAGAACTCGAAGTAGTCCTGCGGCCCTCCCCACGATAACTCTAACCTGTAGACCTCCAGCCTGGTGAGGGCCAGCGCGTTCTCGTCCAGCCACTCGACCGGGTCCTCGCTCTCCAGCGCCTCCTCGAACTCCCCGACCCTCTCCCTCAGCATCTCGTCGATCCTCTCCTCGCAGCTCATCTTCCCACCTCGGAAAAATCGTCCATCCTCCTCTTGAGGAGGAGGACCGACGCGAGCTCCTCGAACGGCTTCAGCTTCCAATACCTCGCGCACTTGAGCATCAGCCCCTCGTCGACCTTCGTGACCCTCCTCGCCGGGATCTCCGAGGGCTTGCGCTTCCCCTCGGCCACCTCGAACAGGAGCGCCTTGAGGAACAGGCCGTCGTCGAGAACCTCCCTCAGCTCCATCCGGTCGAGGTTCACGAGATACGCGATCCACTTGTCCGTGTTGTATACGGCGCGGGGGAACGGGCCCGCGAAGATCCTCCACGGGCCGGCCGAGATCTCGACGGCGACCTTTGACTTCGCGCTCGCCCGCCTCTTGAGCTCCCTCGTGAGCTCCCTGGAGTCCTCCACCCACCCGAGCTCCGCCAAGCACCTCAGGTATTTCCCCCGCGTCTCCACGCTCTCGTAGCGCAGCGCTATCCAGCGCAACGCCGGGAGCAGCTCCGTCTCCCCGTTCAGCACCCGCTCCACGAGCTTCAGCTCCTTCCAGGT
>QNBQ01000174.1 GCA_003645735.1 Candidatus Poribacteria bacterium | reverse complement strand
GACCTGATACTGATCGACACGCCGGGCAGATCCCAGAGGGATCTCAAGAGGATAAAGGAGATCGAGAGCTTCCTGTTGGAGCTGCCCCAGGTGGAGGTTCACCTGCTCATAAGCGCGGTGACGCGCGACAGGGACGTCAGGGATATAATCGACGCGTTCCTCCCCCTGGGGGTCGATTATCTGATCTTCACGAAGCTGGACGAATCGTCCTGTTTCGGGGCGTTGGTGAACGCCGCCGTCCGGTCGGAAAGGCCCATCTCATACTTCACGACCGGCCAGGACGCGGCGGGCGACATTGAGGTCGCCACCGTGGAACGGATCGCATCACTACTCCTCAGAGGGTTTAAAAGATGAGGGTCGTTGAGAAACAGGCGGAAAACCTATTGAAACTGGCCTCATCACCCTCATTGGACGACGATCTGCCCGTAGTGGCCAAATCCAACCCGGATTTCAAAACGATAGCCGTAACGAGCGGCAAGGGAGGGGTGGGCAAGACGAACCTAGCGGCCAACCTGGGGGTAGCTTTTTCGCAAATGGGCAGGAGGACTATCATATTCGACGCGGATCTGGGGCTGGCCAACGTCGACGTCTTCTTCAACCTGCATCCTAAATACACGCTGAAACACGTGGTGAGCGGCGAGAAGGAGATCTCCGAGATACTCGTGAAGGGGCCGGCGGGGACGATCGTGGTTCCGGCTAGCTCCGGGGTGGAGATGATGGCCAACCTGCCCGAGGGACAGAGGCTGAGGCTTCTGGCGAAGCTGAGCGAGCTTTGCGAGGTGGGGGATCTGATGGTGATCGACACGGCGGCCGGCATCTCAGAGAACGTCATCTCCTTCGCCGCCGCCTCGGACGTGGTCCTCATCGTCGCCACGCCCGATCCCGCCTCCATAACGGACGCCTACGCGACGATCAAGGTGATAAACAAGCGGAGGAGGAGGCCGTTCAAGCTGGTGGTGAACATGGCACAGAGCGAATCGCAGGCGAGGGATGTAGCGCTGAGCCTCTCGCTGGCTTGCAAGAGGTTTCTGGGGCTGGAGCTGGACTACCTGGGGTTCATCCCCGAGGATCCGGCGGTCAACAAGGCGCTGAGGAGGCAGGTTCCGCTGGTGCTTCAGTATCCGGGCAGCATCGCCGCAAGACATATAACGGCCATAGCCAGCAAATTGCTCAACGCGCTTGAAAGGCTGCCCGGCTCCGATTTCTTCCGGACCCTCAGGGAGGGGATGAGGGATGAACCCGGAGCTCAAACCGGGGTATAAGGTTCAGGTGGAGACGCTTTCGGGCGCCCCGAAGGTCAAGTTCCTCAGCAGGATAGTCGATCTGGACGACCACCACGTCTACATCGGCAGGCCGTCGGTCTACGACGTGGAGGAGGGCGAGCTGGGATCGCTCAAAAACTCGCTCGTGAGGATCTCCTTCTCGACCAAGGAGGGGATGTTCGCCTTCGACTCGACGGTTCAAGGGGAGAGAAGCGACGGCTCCTACATCCTCACCAGACCGCGCTCGTTTTACAGGTGGAACAGGCGGTTTCTGAGGGTGGACGCGTCTCTGTGGGTGAGATACGCGGTCATACCGAAGGTGGAGATGGCCGGCAAGGTCGATAGGCTCAAAAGATCCTACGCCATGACCGCCAACATAAGCGGGGGAGGGGTTCTGCTGAAGCCCCAGGAGAAGCTGCCCGTGGGGGCGATCCTCGAGATGGAGATAGAGCTTCCGGGGAGGGAGGATCCGATCCTAGCGATCGGGAGGGTCGTTCACACCCATTCGGGAAACGGCGTGGAGTTTTTGATCATAGACGAATCGGACAGAGAGGAGCTGATCAAATACCTGTTTGAACAGGAAAGGCTCAGGAGAAGGGGAAGGGGGAAATGAGGTCGTTGGAGGATCTTTGGAGGGCGTATAAGCTGGAAGGGGATAGGAAGGCCAAGGACGAGATCATAATGAGATGTCTGCCGATGATAAAGGCCATAGCCAGCAGGTTCGCCATCTTCGCGTCGCCCTCCCAGGATGTGAACGACCTGATCAGCGCCGGGATAATCGGCCTGCTGGACGCGATAGAGAAGTTCGACCCGTCGAAGAAGGCTTCCTTCAAGACATACGCCACATACAGGATCAAGGGGGCCATACTGGACGAGATAAGGGCGCTGGACTGGGTCCCGCGCAACGTGCGGGAGAAGGCTCAGATCCTCGAAAACGCTTACGCCGCCCTCGAGCAGAAGCTCATGAGGCCGCCGACGGAGGAGGAGGTGGCCGAATACCTGAAGATCTCCGTCGATAAGCTGCGAGACATGCTCCTGGAGGTTCAGGGGGCGGCCCTGCTGACGCTGGACGACATCGTCCTCGACGAGGAGACGGGCGAATCGATAAGGGAACACGTGGTGGACAAAAACACCGCCACGCCCGAGCAGAAGATGGCTTACGAGGAGGCCAAAAAGCTCCTGGCCCGCGCCATAGAGGGGCTGCCGGAGAAGGAGAAGCTGGTTCTGAGCCTCTACTACTACGAGGAGATGACGATGAAGGAGATAGGCAGGGTTCTGGGCGTTTCCGAATCGAGGGTGAGCCAGATCCACTCCAGCGCCATCCTCAGGCTCAAAGGCAAGCTGAAGATGATGAAAGGGGAGCTGATGCCGGTCTTCGAGAGGAAGGCCTATGTGTGAGGAGAGGCTGAGGGAGAAGAAGATCGACATAATCGAGGGAGACCTAAGGCCGAGGGGGGAGGAGCTGTTCTTCGAGGGGGATCTCGTGGTGATGGGCGACGTGGAGGATGAGGCGGCCCTCTGCGTCGACGGGAAAGTTGAGGTCTACGGGACGGTCGGGGCTGCGGTCATAAGGGCGGGAGGGGATATCATAGTGCACGGAGGGGTGGCCGGCAGGGCATACCTCGATTCGGCCGGGACCGTTATCGTCAACTACGCGAACAACTCCAGCATAGTCGCCGGCGGGAGCATCTACATCAAGACCGGAGCGACCCATTGTAATTTGACGGCCGACAACGAGATAACACTTCACCCCAGGAAAGGGCTGCTTTCGGGCGGCGTGGCGAGGGCGGGATGCGCCATAACGGCGGCCGTGGTGGGGGCAGTGCCCAGGACGGAGACGAGGCTGGAGGTGGGCATTCCCCCCCTGTTCAGGGCGGAAAGCGAGAGGTTGCTCAACAGGATAGACAGGCTGAAGGAGGAGCTGGACGAAACCCGGAAGTTGATCGAGCTCCTCTCCGCCGACTCCACCAGGTTGAGCGATAGGGCCAGGAAGATGGCGGAAAAGCTCCCCCTCTTCCGCATGAAGCTCTCATACCTCTCCAGGGAGCTGGACAAATACCTCAAGTTATACCGGACGCTGCAGGAGCTGATGGAGCGGAACGGGTCGAAGGGGATCATAAGGGTGCTGGACAGGATCTATCCGGGGGTGATCATCTCGATAAACACGGCCACCCTGACGGTTAACGACGTCATGGAAAGGGTGACGTTCACCGAGGAGGGGGGTGAGATAAGATGCAGCTTCGAAGGGCGATAATGGGACTCATCATAGCCCTGACGCTCGCCATCGCTCCCTTCCCCCTTTTCCCCTCCCAGGAGAACCCATGCCGGCTCCTGAAGGTCGAGCTTAAATCGTGGGGGAAGGCGACGAGGCTGACCCTGAGCCTAAGCGAACCGCCCCGCTACGACCTCATACCCACGGGTAAAGCCCTGACGATAAAGCTTTACAACTGCTCGATCGAGAGAGGGGCGGTCCCGGGGAGGCTGAGCGATGGGGTTGTGAGGTCGATCGGCGTCGGAAAAGAGGGGAGGGATCTGCTGATAGCGGTCAAGCTGAGGAGAAGGGCCAACCTCACGGCGTTCTCCACGAAAGCCCCGCCCAAGCTGGTCATCGATCTGTATCCGGTTCCGGAGCGGCCGACGGGCCAAAGCCAGGCCAAGCCATCCGCCCGACCGCAACCTGAGTCCCAAAACGGAAAGCCCGAGCGGGGGAGGATCGAGCGACCGGCGCCTACTCCGGCTTCGACGGAGATGAAGGCCGAGCCTGAAACGGCTCGGGAGACCCGATCCGGCGCGGCGCCTGAGGGGAAACGCTCGGAAGCTCAGGCGGCCCGCGAAACGCCCGCTCCCCCTCCGGTGAAACCCTTAGCGAAGGCTTCGGCCCATCAGGCGGGTATAGATGAAAAACCCGCCCATCTCGCTCGCACGGGGCCGTCCGCCATCGGAGCCGGATCGGCTCCCTTTGATCGGGCCGGGAGCGGTTCGGGGCGGGGGGAGAAGCCCGCCGATGTGAGGATCATATCCCCCTTCGCCCTCTTCCAGATCGCCTTCGACCTGCTGATGGTCGCCGCCCTCTACGCGGTGTGGCGTTATACGGCCAGGAGGAGGGAGGCGAAGGCGACTGAGCGGCCAGGTGAGAGGTTCAAGGAGATGGTCGTGGAGCTGAGCGAGGAGGATCCGAAGGTTCGCCAGGTCAAAAGGATGCTGGCGAAGGGGATGTCGATCGATGAGATAGCCAAAAACACAGGGATACCGAAGGGGGAGATCGAGCTTATATCCAACCTCTCCAACCTCTGATCTCACCTCACCTCGTTCCCCGAAAGCTCCACCTGTGACTCGGTCGATTCGATGTGTATCCCCTCCGCGGAGCACCTTATGAACTTGTTGTCCCTCACGATTATCCTCGTGGCGCCGGGGCAGATGTAGATGCCGTAGGGGCTTCCCTCGATGGAGTTCCCGATAATCCTCACGTCGTGAGTCTCGCCGTTGATGTAGATCCCATAGCCCTTCCCCTCGGAGCCGTTGTCGATGATCTGGTTGTCCTCGATCAGGTTCCTGTGCGCCCCCATGGGCTCCAGCTCCTCGCGGAAGAGTATCCCGTATATCCCGTTGCGGGCTATGAGGTTATCCCTGAAGACGTTGTCGGTGTCCTTGTGGCCGATCGACACCCCCGCCTTCTCGTTGTCGCATATCTCGTTGTCTTCGAAGATCCCCTCCTTCACCCGCCAGCAAACGAAGATCCCGATGGAGTTGCGGAGGCTTTTGTTGTTCCGGACGATCGGCCTGCGCGAGCCGCTGCCCGGATGTATGCCGTATGCGGAGTTGTCGGTCACAACGCACCCCTCTATCACCACATCCTCGCTCTGCTG
>QNBQ01000173.1 GCA_003645735.1 Candidatus Poribacteria bacterium | reverse complement strand
GTATGAGATAGGGGGATTGGACGCCCCGGTTGTGCGGGATCCCATCACTGACGAGCCCTACATCCCCGGCTCGTCCCTCAAAGGCAAGCTGCGTTCCCTTCTGGAGAGGAAGCTTTGCAAGGAGAAACCGGGTTTCAGCTTCAACCGTCAGGGAGGCACGGAAACAAACCCCGTTTACCGGCACGAGTGCACCGATCCCGACTGCCCCGTCTGCCGTCTATTCGGCTCCACAAAGGGGAAGGAGGAGGGCCACAACCTCCCAGCCCGCCTCATAGTCCGCGATGCGAGGTTGACCGAGGAGAGCCGGAGGGAGCTGGAGGAGATCGAGACCGGCTTGAGGTTCACAGAGTGGAAGTTCGAAAACGCGCTCGACAGGATCTCCTCCGCCGCGAACCCACGTCAGATCGAAAGGGTGCCGGCGGGGGCGAGGTTTCAATTCGAGCTCATCTATAACGTGGAGACCTTCCAAGAGCCAGGCCGCCGGCTTCCATCCCGGAACGAGATCGAAGCCCAGGCGAAGCAGGATCTTCAAAACCTGGTGACCGCGCTTCGCCTCCTCGAAGACGATTTCCTCGGCGGACACGGCTCCAGAGGATACGGAAGGGTGGAGTTTCGGAACCTGAAGCTTGAGGCTAAGAGGGTTGAGTGGTATCAGGAGCCAAAGAATGAGCATATCCAAAGATCAACTCCCGGGACGCTCGATGCTTTAGCCAAGGAGCTTCCAAAATCGATCTCCTTTATCCTGGGAGGCGGGAAGGGCGAGCCATGAGCAGGGTGGCGCTTATACTCAGCGTGGGCGAGAGGGCCGATCCCCTCCTCAAAGCCGTTGAAAGGGCCAGGGAGGAGGGAGGGGAGTTAGCTCTCTTCGCGGTCTACGGTCGTCCCTTTCCCAATCGTCCCACCTCGCCTTTGGATACGCTCAACAAGCTCAGGGAGAAAGCCCAGGAGTGGGGGATTGAGCTCCATCCCTTTCAAGCCCACGATCCACTCGACTTCGACTCCTGCATGCGGGCTGCCGAGCTTGCTTTGAGGGAGGCCATAGATTGGGGGGCCGAGAGGGTCATATTCAACTTTTCAGGCGGGACGAAGCCGCTGGCCTCCGCCCTCGTCTACGTCGCCATTTCGCGAACCGTCGGCCTGGAGACATCGCTGGAATACACCCGTGAAAAGCCGTTTGAGGTCGTCCCCCTTCCCACGGTGGCGGAGGAGAGGATGAGGGAGGCGCTGCGGCTGGCCTCGCGCTTCTCCTACTCCTCCGCCTTGGCGGTTCTGGAAGCTCCCCAGCCCCGAGGGCGCTACGGGTTCCTCTACCAGGCGCTGAAAGCGTTATCGCTCTGGGACAGCTTCCTTTATAAGAAGGCGTTTGAGGAGATGAGGCAGCTCAGGTTCAAGGCCGAGCCCCTCGTCGATGACCCTCAGCTGAGCAAGCTGTCGGGGACCATCCTCCGGCTCTCCGAGGTGGCGGGGAGGATGGCCAATCTTGTCAAATGGCTTGCCGGAGGCGATCTGGCCCGGGCGGCGAACGATCCAGAGGGCCTCTCGCTCTTCCCGGCAGATGCCCTCGAAAACGCCTTCAGGAGGCTTGAGGAGGGCAGGTTCGCCGATGCCGCCCTCAGAGCTTACAGGGCCGTCGAATGCGCCGCCCAGGCCCTGCTCCTCGCAAAACACGGGTTCTGGCCTGGGAAGCCCGATTGGTCGCTTCTCCCCGAGGGCGTGAGGGGGAAGTTCATGGACCTGGTCGGCTACCCCCGACCTCCGGTCAACCTAGGCCTGCGCGACTCGCTTCTCCTCCTTCAGCTCCTCGGCCTGATAGGGCCGGAATGGCAGGCGAAATTCGATGAGTTCGCCTCGATACGCAATCAGAGCCTGCTGGAGCACGGCTATCGGGAGGTGTCAAGGGAGGGGGCCGAAAAAGCTCTTGAGATCGGGGAGGAGTTCGTCTCATCGATCCTCGAGCATCTGGGGGAAGATCTAAACAAGCTCCGCCTATCGCTGCGGCACGAGGTCTGAGGGGAGAGGTGAGAGCGGTGCGTAGGGTGAGGATAGTGAAGATGCATTTTCTCTCGCCCGTCAGGTTCGGCGAACCCGGGATAGGGCTGGAAAGGGCTTCCGAATACTGCCACTCGGACACCCTGTTTTCTGCGATGTTGAACGCGCTGGCGAAGCTGATGGACGTTGAGCAGTTGGTCCAGGCTTTCCTCAGCTCCGCCCCTCCCTTCAGGATATCATCGGGGTTCCCCTTCTCCGAGGACAAGCTGTTCGTCAAAAAGCCGATGCTCCCTCCTCGTGTTTTCGGGGAAGCGGATGAGATAGGGAGGGAGCTGAGGGAGGCCGAGTTCATATCCCTCCAAGCCCTCAAGGCCTGGACCGAGGGGATGGAAGCCGACGAGCTGGTCGAGCTCATCAGGGAGGATAGGGAGATCATCAGGCGCTCCATGAGGAAGAACCTCATCCCAAGGGTCCAGCTGGATAGGCTCAGTTCTGCCAGCGGGCTGTTTTACATCCAGGCCCTCCACTTCGCAAAGGGCAGCGGGATCTGGTTCGCAGTGGAGGGGGAGGGATTTCAGCTCGTCGAGATGGCTATGAGGCAGCTATCAGAGGATGGGATAGGCGGTGAGAGAAGCTCGGGGATGGGCGAGTTCGAGTTCGAAACGGACGAGATCGATCTTCCCGATGCGGGAGAGGAGGCCGGAGCCTACCTTCTGCTCTCGCTTTGGTGGCCGAGCGAGAGGGAGCGGGAGGGAAAGCCCTGGGTCGAGGGGACCTACGCCGTGGTCGAGAGGAGGGGATGGGCTTTTTCATCCGTCGTCCCGGCTCAGGTGAGGAGGAAGAGCGTCCTCATGTTCTCGGAAGGCTCCGTTTTTTGGGGCGCAAAGCCGAGGGGAGGGCTGGCGGATGTCACGCCCGAAAGCTGGCCGAAAAACGCCCATAAGCTCTACCGCTACGGGATCGCCTTCACAATCGGGGTGAGGAGGGGCTGAGGGATGGAGATCGAAAGGGTGAAGCTCAAGTTCAAGGTCATCTCTCCCGTCCACATAGGGACGAAGGTGAGGGTGCTTTCGCCTTTAGATTACGTGGAGGGTCCCGATGGGTTCGTGTATGTCCTGAAGGAGGGGAAGCTCCTGGATGCGCTTGAGGAGAATGGGGCGATGGAGGAGTTCTTGAGGGGGATCTCCTCGCCCGGATTCGATCTGTCCAGCTTCCTCAGATCCAAAGGGCTGCTGACCAGGGAGTTTCTGAGCTCCATATCCTCCTACCGTGTGCTGGACCTCTCCGAGGGCTTGGGAGCCCCCTCGCCCATCGTCCGCAACCCGTGGGGTAAGCCCTTCGTGCCCGGCAGCTCCGTCAAGGGGGCGATGAGAACGGCCGTTCTTTTCAAGCTGCTTTCGAGGGATGAGAAGGGCGTTGAAGAGCATGTGAGACGTAAGCTTGAGAGGCTGTCGAAGATGAAAGGGAGGAGGAGGGCGGAGGAGAGGAAGAAGCTCGCTTCCGATCTCGAGAAGGAGATGCTTAGATCCCTATGCCTCCCAGGCCGCGAGTCGAAGGGGGAACCCCACACAGATTTCCTCAGATGCCTCAGGGTTTCCGATTCCAACCCGCTGGATGAAGAGGCCGCCGCCCTGCTTTCGGCCGAGGTTATAGAGCCCCGGGGCGGGAAAGCAATTGAGATGAGAGTTGAATGCCTGAAGGTGGGGGTTGAGTTCGAGATCGAGCTATCGCTGGACATGTCGCTGATGAAGGAGTTCTCATCGGCCAACCCTGGATCGCCCCTCCCGTTCACCGGAGTTGAGGACGTGCTCGAATGCGTCAGGGCGTTCGGAGAGAGGCTGTGGAAGACGGAGGGGGAATTCGCCTCGGCCCACGCCGCCGATGAACCGTTTTCCGATCTGAGCGATTTCTATTCGAAAGCCCCGAGCGGCGTCCCCATCAGGATCGGCTGGGGGAGCGGCATATTGGGAACGACGATCGATCTCCTGTTGTCGGAGGAGCTGAGGAGGGAGCTTGGAAGGGAGCTGTTTGGTTCAAAGCATCCCCGTTTTCCCTGGTCGAGACGGGTCGTTTATTGGGATGGGAGATGTCTGCCGCTGGGGTGGGTGGAGCTGAGCTTTTGAGCTTGGTCTTGGAATTCGAAGTCGAGAAGGGGGGGACGCCCCCCGGAACGGTCGGAAGGGCGATACACGCGTTGTTTTTCGAGATCCTGAGGGAATTGAATCCCGACTTGGCCGAAAAGATCCATTCCATGCGTCCCTACAAACCGTTCACCCTCTCTCCTCTGCTGGGTGAGGGGGAGGAGAGGCCCTCCTTCCCCTTGATGGAGGGGAGACGAGTTTACCTGCGGATCACCTCCATCTGGGAGCCGCTTTCGGAGAAGTTGGTGGGGTTGGAGAGGTTTCCGAGCTCCCCTCTGAGCCTTGGTTCCCTCTCCCTCAGGCCGCTGAGGCTTATAACCGATCCATCACATGAGCTCGTCTTCCTATCTTCCTACAGGGAGATTTATAGTCGCTGCTTTCTGGAGATGAAGGAAATCCCGAGGAAGATCCTCCTCAGGTTCACCTCGCCTACGACCTTCCGCGTCGGCAGGGCGAACCTCCCCTTTCCCCTCCCTCATCTCGTCTTCAGATCCTACGCCGACAGGTGGAACTCCTTCTCGAACGTCCACCTGGGGAAGTTCGGGGATGAGGCGGGGAGATGGATCGTGGTCTCGGGGTATAGGCTGAAAAGCCGGGTGGTGAATCTAGGCCGGGGCAAGAGGGTTGCTTTTGTGGGGTGGTGCGAGTTTGAAGTGAGGAAGGGGGCCCCGGAGTTTGTGAGGAGGTGCATGCGCCTGCTTTCTGAATATGCTCTATTCTGCGGAACCGGCCAGGGGGTCACGATGGGCCTAGGCCAGACCAGCCCATCGTTCCTCTCCGGGGAAAGCACCTCGGTTTGACGGACGCTGAGGAGAGTTTCAGAGGAGAGCTGGACAGGCTTCGAGGGGAGGGAGGATTGAAAGCGGTGGGAGAGGCCGATAAGTTAACTTAATTTGCCCGACATATGCCGGGTATGTTATGATAGATGTCGGGAATAAACCCGACGAGAAGGTGAGCTATGCCCGGCAAGATACCCGACGGATGGATCACACCCGCCCAGGCGGCTATCCGGCTGGGAGTATCCGTCGATACGGTG
>QNBQ01000172.1 GCA_003645735.1 Candidatus Poribacteria bacterium | reverse complement strand
TTGAAGTTGTCGATGTCCATCACCAGCAGCGAAAGCGGCCTGGAGTATCTCTTAGCCCTCTCGAACTCGGCCCTGTAGACCTGGGAGAAGTAGGAGTGGTTGTAAAGCTCGGTGGTGGGGTCGAACATCGTTTCGCTCTGCTTTTTGAAAACCGCCCTGACCGCCTCTATGAGCTCTCCCGGGTCGGCCGATTTGCGGATGTATTTGAAGACGCCCAGGTTGACCGCATCGATCGCCGAATCCAGCGTCGCGTGGCCGGTTATGACGATGAAGTCCATGGTCGGGTTTATCTCCTTGAAGGCCTTGATGAGCTCTATGCCGAACATATCAGGCAAAACTAGGTCGACTATCGCCAGGTTATACCTCTCCCCCTTCTCCAGGGCCTCCTTTCCCGTGTGGGCCAGATCCGCTTGATATCCGGCCAGCCGGAGCAGGGAGAGGATCTGATCGGCGTATAACGGGTTATCCTCGATGAGGAGTATCCTGGGCCTGTATGCCTCTATCATCTCCTTCCCTCCCTCCCCGCCTCAGCAGGAGTATGTCCTCGATCAGGCTGCCCAGCTTCGAGAAATCGAAGGGTTTGTAGATGTATCCGCAGGCGTCCTCGCTTGAGGCCTTCCTCAGAAGCGAGTCGACCTCCCTGTCGTGATAACCGGTCATCATGAAGAAGACGGTCTCCTCGCCCAGCTCCCTCAGCCTTTTGAACCCTTCGATGCCCTCCTGGTCGGGCAGCTTGACGTCCACGAAGGCTATATCAAACCTCCGCTCCTTCAAAAGCTTGGCCGCCTCCTCTATGCTTCCGACGGCCTCAACTTCATGTCCCTCGGGGGACAAGACGAGCCGAAACATCCTGCGGACGTAGGGGTTGTCGTCCACCACGAGGACGGAAAGTTTTCTGTTGAAGGAGTTCACGGCCGCTATCAGCTTTTCAACCCCGGCCGATCTCGGGACGAACCTCACCTTCCCCTTAAGCTCCTCCGGGAGGGAATCGGCGAGCAATATGATTTGAGCGGGGAAGTCGATGGCCTCCAGATCGTCGAGGGAGGTGAGGATGACCAGGTCATACCCCCCCTTCAGCTCCGTCGGATGTGTTTTGTAATCGACCTGATGGCCGAGGGAGGTCAATATGTCGCGGAGGGTTTGCCCCTCGCCGCGATCTTTGTCAACCACCAAAATCCTCATTTAACCTTCCCTCCCCGCTTATAGGCAGTTTGATCCTGAAGAGGGCGCCGCCCTCCTCCCCATCCTCGCACTCTATCTCACCCCCGTGCATCTCAACGATCTTCCTGCACACGTAAAGCCCGAGCCCTATCCCCCTGGGCTTGGTGGTGAAGAAGGGCCTGAATATGGACTCCTTCATCTCGTTCGGCACCCCCGGCCCCGTGTCCTCGACCTCCAGGATAACCCTCCTGCTGTTCGCCTTATACGTCCTTATCCTGAGCTCCCCCCCGTCCGGCATCGCTTGAACGGCGTTTGAGATCAAGTTCAGGATGACCTGCCTCATCTGATATGGGTCGAGCGGTATAAACGGCAGGTCGTCGGACAGGCTCATCTTCACCTTTATCTCCTCGGGGAAATAGAACGACTCGATCGTCTCCCTCACCAGCTGGTTCAGGTTCGTCAGCTCGATTATCGGCTTGTTGCCCCGGGCGAACGATTGCAGCTCGAACACGATCCTATCGCACACGTTGAGCTGGTGTTCCATTATCCTCAGATGCCTTCTGAGGCTCTCCTCTTTAGGGAGGACGAGCTTCAGAAAATAAAGGGAGTTCCTCATGACGCCGAGCTGATTCCTCAGCTCGTGCGCCGCCGAGGAGATTATGAGCTTGAGGTCTTCCGCGTCGAATCTCCCCTTCATCCCACCTAATCTTTTCGGCCGAGGGACGACCCGATTTTAGACCCCTTCACCTTATTTTTGCACAAAGGCGGGGGTTAGTCAACCTTGACATCCCGGCCCTGTTTTGATAAATTTGTGGGTGTCCCACGCGGAGGTATGGGATGCTTGAGCTGACAAAGACCGAGGTCAAGCCCACCTTCGACGACGCCGGCCTATACCTGAGGCTGATGGAGCTGCTCTCGGACGAGAAAACATCGGAGACGATCCTCCTGATACTCAAAGGCAAGGCGGGCCGCCTGTGGGAGGAGGAGAAAGGGAGGGTTCTGAAGGTGCTGGCTTTGCTGGACGCAGCCGGCGCGCTGTTCAAATCGGAGCTGCTTCACGAGGATCTGCTGCTTTCCACCGTTCCCGTTCTCCGGCTTTGGGAGAACTTAAAGCCGGTGGTCGACAAACTGAGAGAGGAAACGGGGATCCCCTCTCTCTACAGCTCGTTTGAGGAGATGGCCAACTCAGCTCAGAAGAGGGGGAAAAGGAGGCGATAGGGAATGGCCAGGGATGGGATGGCCGAGCGGCGCGTCGACTTCAGCCCCTCCAGCTGCGACTTCGTGATCGACCTCCTCCGGAGCCTCTCCTCCGATGTGGCCGGCATAACGGCCCAAATCAGCTGCAAAGTGAAGGATCTCCTCGGGTTCGAATCGCTGTTCGCCCTCACGGCCCCTCCCGAGGAGCTGTTCATATGGGAGGAGGTAAGGGGGGAACGCCTGAAGCTGCTGGGCGAAGCGGAGATAAAAAGGGTTCCCGAGCTTCACAGGGCGATCGGAAGGGGGGAAACCGTCCTGATCGATGACGGGGCCCTCTCGGAGGAGCTGAGGTCGATGTTGAAAGAGGATCGCCCCGGCCTCGTCCTGATAGCCCCTATGATGATGGACGGGAAAGCGTTCGGCGCCGGCATCTATTGGGGGAAGGGAAAGCTCTCGCGCGAGGAGATCGCCCTCCTGGAGGTGGTGACCTGCATCGCGGGCAGCTCCCTCTCAAACGCCGTGGCGCGTAAGTTGATTCGGGAGATCCGGGCCAGATACATGACGGTGATGGATAAGCTGGACGCAGCCGTGGTCATCGCGCAGGACGAGAGGATCAAATACGCCAACGACAAAGCCCTGAAGTTGACCGGCTACAGCAGGGAGGAGCTCTATTCCGTCCCGATCCACAAGCTGATCTCCCCCAGGGACAGGGAGAGGGTCATAAACAACTACAGGAGGAGGATGGCCGGCGAGAGGGTCGAAGAGGAATACGGGTTTTGGGTTTTGAGGAAGGACGGGCGGGAGGTCTTCGTGGAGGGGATATACTCGGTCGTGCCTTTCAGGGGGAGGAGGGCCGTTATAGCTATTTTGAGGGATGCGACGGAAAAGAGAAAGCTGGAACGGGAGGCCGAGAGGGCCAGGAGACTTGAGAGCCTGAGGGTTTTGACCGGCGGGCTTGCGCACAACTTCAACAACCTCCTCTGCGGCATAATGGGAAACGCCTCCCTCATCAAACTCACCGTCCCCCCCGACGCCCCTTCCTATAGGCGGGCCGATGCGATCGAAAAGCTTTCACAAAAAGGCGCCGAGCTGGTAAGACAGCTCCTCATCTTCGCCCAAAGGCTTGAGGAGGGGCACAAACCGGCGGACCTCAACGCGGTCGTCGAGGGAAAGCTGATAGAGCTGGAGGGGAAGCTCGGCCGGGAGGACATCCGCTTCGATTTCCGCCCCTCCCCCAGGCCGCTCCCCGTGAAGATCCCCCTCTCCGCCTTTTCGCTCGCCCTGGAAAACGTATTGGAAAACGCCGTCGAAGCCATGCCGGAGGGCGGGACGGTGAAGGCGGAGCTGTTCGAAAGGGAGGATATGGCCGTCCTGACCGTGCAGGACGAGGGGAAGGGGATAAAAAGGGAGCATATCGACAAGGTATTCGATCCCTTCTTCAGCACGAAGGACCCGAGCGAGGGGGCCGGGCTGGGGCTTTCGCTGATCCACTCCGTCGTAAACGAATGCGGCGGACGCGTGGATATCTCCAGCTCGGAGAACGGGACAACGGTGACGATTCGCCTCCCGATCTTCAGAGGGGAGGCCGGGCCGGAGGAGAAAGGCGGGAGATATATTATGATCGTCTCGGGAACCCACCGCGAGCTTATAAGGGATGCGCTTCAATCTGAGGGGTTCGATAAGCTCATCGCCGTCCCATCGGCCGAGGTGGCTGAGGAGCTTTTCGAAAGGCTTCAAAGGGATATCGCGCTCGCCATACTCGATCTCTCCCTCCCCGGCGCCAAGGAGCTGTTCGGGGTTATGAGGGGCAGATCGCCATCGCTTAAGGCGATCCTCATCTCGAACGACCCGGAGGACGAGAAGCTCCTCGAGATAGGAGGGGTGAGGGTTCTCCCCAAGCCCATCCCCATAGACAAACTGATCCAGCTCGCCAAGAGAGCCGTGGAGGTCGAGGGCATATGGATCTGATCTCCAAAGCCCTCTCCATCCTCTCCCCCGGAGGGCCGATCTCCCGAAAGCTGGAGGGGTATGAGGTCAGGCCTCAGCAGATGGGGATGGCCCGCGCCGTGGCCGAGGCCTTCGAGGGGGGAGGGGCGCTTGTTGTGGAGGCCGGGACGGGCGTCGGCAAGAGCTTCGCCTACCTCGTCCCCGCCATACTGTTTTCGACCGAGACCGGCGAGCCGGTGGTGATCTCGACCAACACGATAAACCTCCAGGAGCAGCTGATCGATAAGGACATCCCCTTCCTCCGCGAGGCGCTCCCCGTCGACTTCACAGCTGCGCTCCTCAAGGGCAGGGCCAACTACCTGTGCCTCAGAAGGCTGGAGAGGCTGGCCAAGTCCGAGAAGGGGGAGTTCGAGACGGTCGAGGAGGTGCAGGATTTCATCAGGATAAGGGAGTGGGCCAGGAGGACGGCGGAGGGGACGATATCGGAGCTGTGCCCCCAGCCGAGCGAATCGGTCTGGTCGAAGGTCTGCTCCCAAAGCGAGACCTGCCTGGGAGGGGAGTGTAAGTTCAGGGAGGGCTGCTTCTACTACAGGGCGAGGGAGCTGGTCTCCCAGGCCAACCTGATAATCGTCAACCACCACCTGCTTCTGAGCGACATGGTCATAAGGTCGGTCGCCCCCTCAGGCGCGCTGCTGCCCGATTACCGCCATCTGATCATCGACGAGGCGCACAACCTGGAGGCGGTCGCGACCGAACACATAGGCAGGTCGGTCAGCAACTGGAGGGTCAAGAGGCTGCTAGACGAGCTTTACAACCCACGGGCCGGGGATGAGCCCAAGGGATTCCTCGTCAAGGAGATACCCGCCCC
>QNBQ01000171.1 GCA_003645735.1 Candidatus Poribacteria bacterium | reverse complement strand
GGTTTGAGGATTGGAGGGAGCTTAAAAGCGAGCCGCTGGGCGGGGAGGGGGTCGAGTTCGAGCTGCCCATCGGTCGGATGGGGCTCAGGTTGGGCGGCCTGTTCGCGCACAGGGGCGAGTTCATCAGGATAGGCGAGGGGGGGAAGGCCGTCAACTCCTTCCCCGAGACCGATCTGAAACTCTGGCTCGGGGCGAGCCTTCCGCTCGGCTCCGGCATCTCGCTCGGCTACAGGCTCTCCTTCATCAGGATAAAGCTGCCCGTCGGCGGAGAAAACGATTACGGGCGGGGGTTTTCACACGATATAGAGCTGGGGATGCGGGCGCCGGGGAGGTCGATCCACATCGGCGCGTATCGGCTCAGCAAGGGGCTTTCCTTCAAATCGGATGAGCTTCCGGACGATCTGAGGAGGTTTTTCAGGCTGGGGCTGAGCTGGGCGCTCGACACGAAGCCCCCTCTGATCCTGGATCTCCAGCTCAGGGCGCCCTGGAGGTTCGGGGCCAGGTTCACGGCGACGGCCACCTGGAGGCTGGCGGAGCGGGTGAGCGGGACGGTCGGCTACACGCGCGAGACCAGGAGGGAAAGGGGGAGGTTCTGGGTGTGCAGGGGGATGGTCGTGGGGTTGACCGCCGGCATCGGTCGGGCCGCCTTGAGCATCTCCCTCTCGCCCCAATGGCGCCCCGCGCCCCTCTCCTTTGAGAGGGTCAGGGGCGAGGGGTTCAGGCCGAAGCTGACCGTCGGGTTGATCGCCGGGATTTGAGGGACGATCGTTGCGGACGAAACGGCCTTATGATAAAATCAGCCCCGTGGCCGCGGGGAGGGATGGGAGATGAAGGTGATCGACGTCAGGGAGACCTGGATACACACCCATTACATCCTCGACTCATACGAGCTTACGGAGGAGGAGAAGACGAAGATAAAGCTCAGGATAGAGCCTGAGCTGAAGCAGATGGGCATCCAGTTCGGGATACATTTCGACAGGAAGCCCTACGAGGAGCACATGAAGGTCGTCTTGGAATGCCGCCCCTTCGAGCACATCAAAAACAGGGTCAGGGAGATATTGGAGGAGACGATCGAGGAGTTTCCGACCCGTAGGAAGGAGGACAGGAACGTCGTCACCAGGATAAGGGTCGAAGGGGAGGAGGAAGATGAGCCAAAGGGATAAATTCAGGGTCGGGATAATAGGGTGTGGGGGGATAGCCACCCGCCACGCATCGGTTCTTTCGGGTATAGATGAGGTCGAGCTGGTCGCCTTCTGCGACGTCGTCGAGGAGAAGGCGACCGCCTTCAACCAGAGGTTCGCCGGCGGGAAGGGGAAGGTCTACACCGATTTCGCCAGGATGTTCGACGAGGTCGAGCTGGACGTCGTCTACATCTGCCTGCCGCCGTTTGCGCATTCCAACGAGGTGGAGCTGGCCGCCGAAAGGGGGGTTCACATCTTCATCGAAAAGCCGATAGCCCTCGACATGGATACGGCGTGGAGGATGGTGGAGGCGGTCGAAAAACACAAGGTTAAGTCCCAGGTCGGCTTCATGTCGCGGTTCGGCGAGGCGGTTGAGAAGGTCAAGGGGATGCTTCAAAGCGGCGAGGCGGGCCGCCCCGGCCTGATGATCGGCAAATACATGTGCAACTCGCTCCATTCGCCCTGGTGGAGGGACAAGTCTAAAAGCGGCGGGCAGATAGTCGAGCAGATCATCCACACCTACGACATCATCCGGTATTTCCTGGGCGAGCCCGAAAGCGTCTTCTGCATGCTGGACAACCTCTTCCACAGGGAGGTGGAGAACTACACCTCCGAGGACGTGAGCGCCTCGGTCATAAGGTTCAAAAACGGGGCCATAGCGACCGTGGCCGGGACGAACGGTGCGATCCCCGGCAGGTGGATAAGCCAGTATGAGCTGGTGGCCCGGAACATCACGGTCAACTTCTCCGACCCCAACAACGCGATCCTCTACAGGACGGACAGGCAGCCGCCCGTCGAGGAGAGGATAAGCGGGACGAGGGATCTCTTCTTGGCCGAGACGATGGATCTGCTGGACGCCATAAAGACGGGCGGCCGGACGCGCACCCCCATGAGGGAGGGCGCCGAGACGCTGAGGCTTGTGCTGGCCGTCAGAAAAGCCGGGGAAACAGGCAAGGTCGTCGATTTAAGCTGAACCGCCTGGGTCAAATCCGCGGGAGGCAGGGTGATCCGCTTGGGGGGATCGGCTCTTTCGGCGAAGATCATACAGCTTGTGATACCCATGGAGCCGAACCTGGAGCTGGTCGCGGCTGAGACCGCCTCGACCATAGCCGAGCTGATGTGTTTCGACGAGGACGGGATAGACGAGATAAGGATGGCGATAATCGAGGCCTGCCTCAACGCCTTCGAACACAGCCACAGCCCCGAAAGGAAGGTCTACATCACCTTCCACATCCTCCCCGACAGGCTGATCCTGGAGGTCACCGACCACGGCAAGGGGTTCAACCCCTCGGACGTGAGGCCTCCCAGCATAGACGAGGCGGTCAGGGGAGGGAGGAAGAGGGGATGGGGCTTCAAGCTGATGAGGAGCCTGATGGATGAGGTGATGATCGAGACGGGAAGCTGGGGGACAACCGTCAGGATGACGAAGATGAAGAGGAGAGGTGGGGGGTGTTATGACCGGTAAGTTCGCCGTCAGGGCCAGAAAGGGCGACGGATACGCCGTGCTTGAAACCGACCTATACCTGAACCAAACCGCCGGCGAGGAGCTTTCCAAGAGGTTCAACGAGCTTCTGGAGGAGGGCTACCTGAACTTCATCATCAACATGGAGAGGACCAAGGTCGTCAACAGCGTGGGGATCTCCATCCTCATAGAGATGATCGAGAAGCTCCGGGAGAGGGGCGGAAGGCTTATCTTCTGCAACCTGAGCAACGTGATAGACAAGACCTTCAGGATAATGGGCTTGACCCAATACGCCGAGGTCAAAGGGTCGGAGGAGGAGGCGGTCGCCTCCTTGAAAGAACAGGCCTGAACGGAGGTCGAAACATGCTTGAGGAGGTCAGGGTAGGCTTTTTGGGAGCGGGCGGCAACGCAAGGGGACATATGGAGAGGGTGAGCAAGATAGAGGGGGTCAGGATCGTGGCGGTCTGCGACATAGACGAGTCGAGGGCGCGCCAGGCCGCCGAAGCCTATAACGCCAAGTGGTTCACCGATTACAGGAGGATGATCGACGAGGTCGAGATGGACGCGCTTTACGTCAGCGTGCCCCCCTTCGCCCATTACGACGCCGAGATCAGGGCCGCCGAGAAAAAGATCCACCTCTTCGTCGAAAAGCCGGTCGCCCTGACGCTGGAGAGGGGGCTGGAGATCTGGGAGGCGATAGAGAAGAACGGCGTCATCTCGTGCGTCGGCTACCAGCTCCGCTACGGCCCCTACGCCGATAACATCAAGGAGTTCCTACAGGGCAAAAACATCGCGATGGCGGTCGCCGAGAGATGGGGCGGGATGATCTTGGAGAAGAAGTGGTGGCACATGATGGAGAGATCGGGCGGCCAGCTGGTGGAGCAGACCACCCATCAGGTCGACCTGCTCAGATACTGGGTGGGCGAGGTGAGGGAGGTCTACGCCAGATACGGGCTTCAGGTCCACAAGCACACCCCCGGCGTGACGATCCCCGATCTGCAGCTGGTGATGCTCCAGTTCGCAAACGGCGCCCTGGGATACGTCGTCTCAAGCTGCACCAACATCCCCGGCAGGAGCGGCTACGACATCTACCTCGAGGGGATGAGGCTTGAGTTCAGGGGAAGGGAACCTAAGCTCTACCCCGAGGGGGCGGCCGAGATAGACCTGACCCCGAGGAAGGGGCCGTCGATAGACGAAGCCTTCATAAACGCCGTCAAGACCGGCGACCCATCGGGGATAAAGTCGCCATACATAGACGCGCTGAAGACTTTGGACGTAACCCTGGCGGCGAACAGATCCGCCAAGGAGAACAGGCCCGTCCCGACCTACTTCTCCTGGTGAGGATGAGGCTCTGGGAGACCTTCGCCCTGGCCGTCGGGCTGGGGATGGACGCCTTTTCGGTCGCGTTCGGCGTGGGCGCCGGCGGGGTCGATCTCCACGGGGCGTTGAGGTTGAGCCTGGGCTTCGGGCTGTTCCAGGCGATCATGCCCTTCATCGGGTGGAACCTCGGGAAACACGTCATCTCCCTGATAAGCAAATACGACCACTGGGTGGCCTTCGGCCTTCTGTTCTTCATAGGGGCGAAGATGATCTACGATTCGTTCGCCGAAAGCGAGCCGGCCCGCAAGGGGATTGATCGAACCCGCGGCTGGACGCTCATAACGCTTTCGATCGCCACCAGCATAGACGCGCTGGGGGCGGGGATCGGGATGGGCGTTTTGGGAGCCGGCATTGCCCTGCCCTGTCTCATAATCGGAGCGGTGGCGGCGGCCATGACCATGGCCGGCGTCAGGATGGGATATCACATGTCCTCCCTCTTCGGGAGGAGGATGGAGACGGTCGGCGGGGCGGTCCTCATAGGATTGGCCTTCAAAATGCTGTTCACCGTCTGATGGGGAGGTAAGAGATGAGGATAGCCATAAGCCAGCTCGTCCTCCCAAGGGATAAATCGCTGGATGAGCATCTACAGCTCGCCAAATCGGCGGGCTATGAGGGGATAGAGCTGAGCTTCAGGAGGGAGGAGCTGAACCTGGACATGAAGGAGAGCGAGCTGCAGGCGATCAGGGATAAATGCCTGGAATACGGGGTGGTTCCCTGCAGCGCCTGCGGCGTCAGCGCGCCGCTCACAAGCCCGAACAGGGACGAGAGGGAGAAAGGGAAGGAGAACGTCGTCAAGCTGCTCAGATGCGCCAAGGCATTGGGGATCGACGCCGTGCTGGTCGTCCCGGGCGCTGTGACGGAATCGGTCCCTTACGACGCCGCCTACGAGAACTGCCTCAGATCGCTCATGGAGCTGGCACCGATAGCCGAGGAGATAGGCGTCGCCATAGCGGTGGAGAACGTCTGGAACAGGTTCCTGCTCAGCCCGCTTGAGATGAGGAGGATGCTGGACGAGGTAGACAGCCCCTATGTGGGCGCCTATTTCGACGTGGGGAACGTCGTCATCTTCGGCTACCCCGAGCAGTGGATAAGGATCCTCGGCCCGAAGATAAAGAAGGTTCACTTCAAGGATTTCAGGCGCAAGGGGTTCCAGTGG
>QNBQ01000170.1 GCA_003645735.1 Candidatus Poribacteria bacterium | reverse complement strand
TCGAAGCTGTAGGCGTAGGAGGGGTCGAGGGAGATCCACGGCCTGATGAGCGAGAACCCGAACCGTCTTCTCGCGTAACAGATCTGCACCGGCCCCGTCAGGGCGAAGGTGGGGCTGTAGAGGCTGAGGGTCGTGACCACGCCCGGCTCAAGCCTCTCCAGCTTCGAGGTCCTCAGGTTCGTCTCCGACGCCAGCTTCTCACACGTCTTGACCGCGTCCGAGTTCAGCCTCACCCCCAGGCCGAAGATCGCCAGGTAGCTGTCCTGTAGGTATTCGAGCGAGGCGGGGTTGTATAAGGGCGTGTGCTCCTCATCGGTCAGACAGGTCATCGCCCCGCCCAGAGCCATGATCCTGACGCTCTCCATCGAGAACGGGAGCCTCTCCTGGGCGCCGAAGAGGGGCGGGGCGATCATCAACGCGGCTATGAGCCCGATGATCCTCCTCATCCCGCTCACCCCCTTTCAAAACGCTCCGCTGAAGAGGTAGACCGCCGCGGCGGCTATCCCGGCGACGGTCAGGCCGGCTGCGAAGATCGATATCTGCTTGCTCCTGCTGGGGAGCCTGATCTCGATCTCCTTCGACTCCCCCTCCCTCAGGAAGACCGCCCTCTCCACGTGGCCGTGGTTGGTCTTGACCAGTTTGACGACGTGTCTGCCGGGCGGCAGCTCCTCCAGCAGGGCCGGGGTCTTCAGGCCCGTGGGCCTGTCGTCAAGGATTATCTCGGCCCCCTCGGGGACGGAGTTGACCCTCAACGAGCAGAGCTTAACAATCGGCTCGTAAGGCATCCTCACCGACTCGTCCAGCTCGACCTCAGTCCTCGCCGGCCTCTCGGGCAGCGGGACGTTCGGCTCCATCAGGATCGACCTGCCGCCGACGACCCAGACCTTGGTCCCCCCCTGGGAGATGTCGAGCAGGTCGTCCTCGACCGCCACCCTCTCCCTCCTCCAGCTCCTGCCGCCGTCGGTTGTCCTGAGCAGGGCTCCGCCGTTGCCGACCGCCCAGCCGAGGGCGGGGTTGGGGAAGTAGACCGACTTCAAAACCCAGCTCCCCTTCGCCTGAACCTCCCATCTCCGACCACCGTCAACCGTGTGGAGTATCACGCCGTCGCCGACCGCCCATCCCTCGTTCGAATCGACGAAATGCACGCCGTAAAGGAAGCTCTGGACGCCGCTCTCCTGTTTGACCCAGCTCAGCCCGCCGTCCTCGGTGTGAAGTATCAGCCCGCCTATGCCGACGGCCCAGCCGGTCCTATCGTCGACGAAGAACAGGTCGGTTATCGTCACCCTGACGTTCCCCCGCTCGATCCAGCTTTCCCCGCCGTCAGTGGTCTGGAGCATCGTCCCGAGCCCGCCGGCCACCCAGCCGGTTTTGTCGTCGATGAAATGGACGGCGTAGAGGCTTCTGCTCGTGGGCGCCCCGACCTTAACCCATGTGACGCCGCCGTTTTCCGTCCGGATGATCGTCCCGCCCTCGCCGACCGCCCAGCCGACGTTCGGGTTTATGAAACAGACGTCGAATAGGTCGAGGTCGACCGGCGCCCTCTGCCTGTGCCAGCTCCTGCCGCCGTCGACCGTCGCCAGTATCAGCCCTCCCGACCCGACGCACCAGCCCCTCATCTCGTCCACAAAGCAGACGGCGTAGATCTCCTCATCGATGGCCTGGGGGAAAAGCTGCCACCCTTCCCCCGGGCCTGTTAACGAAATCAACATCAACCCGATTGCCAGGGCGTATACTTTTGTATCCATCCCGACCTCCTCCCCTGAGCCGAAGGGAAATGGTTTTCGGGAGGGGATCGATCGTCGATCCCCTCCCGGGGAGGATTAGTGAAACAAGATCCGTGCCAGCTTACCTGATCCTGACCTGCCTGCCGGTCTCGGCCGATTTGTAGACCGCGTCGAGGATCTTCTGGACGGTCAGCGACTCCTCAGGCGGGATGGGGGAGGGTTTCCCCTCGCGGATGGCCTGGATGAACCTCCTTATCTCCTCCTCGTGGGAGTTGAGGCTGGGGACGTGGGCGGGAGTGATGTTGACGAGGGTTCCCCTCAGCTCACCGTAAATCTGCAAGGGGAACAGCCTCGCCCCGGCCTTATCTCCCAATAGGTAGCTGTTGAACTCGTCCTTCTCGATGTTCGACGCCCAGGAGGCCTCCAGGTAAAGGGAGGCTCCGTTTTCGAACTTGATGAAGGCGGCGGCGAAATCCTCCACGTCGAAGTGCTTCCAGTCCCACATCCCCCATCCGCCGGCCGCGGCGTCGGGGCGGTCGCCGAACTTCCTGTATGTGACCCCGTAGACCCCTCTCGGCTTCGGGAAGCCCATCAGCCACATCGTCAGATCCAGTATGTGAACGCCTATGTCATACATCGGCCCGCCGCCCGACATGTCTTTGCGCACGAACACTCCCCAGCTCGGTATCCCCCTCCTCCTTATGGCGAACGCCCTGGCGAAATATATCTCTCCCAGCTCGCCCTCGTCTATCAGCTTTTTGAGCACCTGGGATTCGCCTCTGAACCGGTTGTTCATGCCGATCATCAGTATCTTGCCCGACTTTTTGGCCGCCTCGACCATCTCCCTCCCCTCTTCGGCGCTGGTGGCCATCGGCTTCTCGCACAGGACGTGTTTCCCGGCCTTCAACGCCGCGACGGTGGGATCTTTGTGGAACTTGTTGGGGGTGCAGACGCTGACGGCGTCCAGCTCGTCCATCTCCACTAGCTTCTTGTAGTCGGTGAAGTAATACGGGACGTCGAACCTCTTGGCAACCTCCTTGGCCCTCTCCTCGATTATGTCGCAAACGGCGTAGACCTTAACCCCCGGGATCTTCATGTAGTTGGGTATGTGTGCGCCCTGGGCGATGCCGCCGACGCCTATCACCCCGACCTTTATCTCCTTCATCAATCGACCTCCTCACCCTCCGGTTTTTTCAGACGACGGCCTTTATTATCCCATAAAGGGGTTCAGGACGTCAACTTCGGCGGCCATTCCCCTGTTTAAACCTCATGAGGTGAGCTCGGGGATGATACCGGCTTCGATCGCCCTCATGCTCTCATCGCTCCTATCGATCGGCGCCCCGCCCGCGGGGATGTTCAACGCCTATTTCAAGCTCGACGAGGCGATGGGGTATAGGGGGGTGAGGGACGACATATCCGAGCTGTTCGAGGCCGGGATAACCCTGTTCCACCACTACTTCCAGGACGAATACGCCAGGGATGTGAGCGGTAAGAGGTTCTGGGGAGGGCTGCCCCTCTGGCTGAAAGCCTACCCCCGCGAGGAGAGGAGGCTTTCGAGCCTCAAATCCCGCTTCGGCCCGGGGTTGGGATGGAGGCTCTTCTTCTGGAGGAGCTACCTCGACGAGGTGAAGAAGCAGACGGAGGGGAAGGGAGGGATCCTCATCGGCGAGATGTATGCGATGTTCGCCGCCTCGAGGGATTGGGAGGGGCTGAGGAGGTTCGTCGAGGAGATGTGCCGATACGAGGCCGAGAGCTTCCCGGGCGGGATAGCGGGCTGGTATATCGCCGAGGAGCCGAACAGCATCAGGAAGAGGTATAAGCCGGAGCTATGTGGTGAGCTTATAAGGCGGATAAAGGCGGCGGAGAGGGAGGGCGGGCGGAGGGAGCACAGGATCTTCATCGATCTCTCAGCCGGACATCCCTCGCGGAAGGTGGTTCCGTTTCTGAAGGATGTGGACGTCGTCATGATAAGCCCCGACGCCTACATCTGGGCGGCGCGCGCCCGAAACGAGTTTGAGAGATACCTCAAAATACCGCGGGCCGTCAGGAGGATGAGGGAGCTCCTGAGGAGGGCGGGGAACGAGGGGGCCGAGGTGCACATCGCGCTGCAGGCATACGGATCGAAACCGGATCACCTGGGAATGCACCAGCAGATCAGGCTGGCACTCAGCTCCGAACACCCCGCCGACGGGGTGTGGTTCTGGTGGTGGCACGACTGCAAATCGACGCAGGTCAAGGGTATCAGGACGATCAGGATAAACCGGTGGGATCCGAACACGCCGGAGCGGTGGGGCGAGGCGATACGATCCGAGCTGGGAAATGCGGAAAGGGCCGTAAGGCTGGAAGGGGAGCATAGGTGGAGGGGAAAGGTTTTCCTGATCGGCGATCTGATCGTGCCGAAGGGGAGCAGGCTGACGGTCGAGCCCGGGACGGTCGTCGAGCTTTCACCCAGGGATCTCTTCGGGGGCGGCGTCGACCCGAACAGATGCGAGATCATCGTGAGGGGGGAACTCATGGCCAGATCGGCCTTTTTCACCTGTAGGAGGGGAAGCTGGTATGGGATAAGGGTCGAGGGGGGATCGGCGAGGCTGAGCGGATGCAGGCTCGTCAACGCGCTCAAGGGGAGGTGAGGAGGCGCCTCGCTTGACAGGTTATAGGCGTTGTGTTAGAATTCAACAGGCCTTTTGAGACCTCATCGGAGGGGGAATGTGAAGAGGTTTTACATCCTTGAGGCGATCATCGTCGCGGTTTTCGTGATAGGGTTCGTCGTGGGGAGGCTCTCCAAAAGCGAGGAGGGATATTTCAAGAACTACTACGAGCGGGCAGCAAAGCTCTATCAGAAGGCGGTCGAGCTGGACACCCCTCCCGCCAGCTACGAGGAGCCTGAGAGGCTCAAGAAGGTGCTGGCCCTCTACAGAAAGGTCTTCGACAAATACGAGGACAGCCCCTACGCCGACGACGCGCTCTTCAACATCGCCTCCAGGATCCCGCCCGGCGAGGAGGACGCCTTCATCCTGTTCAGAAAGCTGATAAGGAAATACCCCGACAGCGATTACGCCGACGACGCGCTTTACTCGATCGCCATGGGCCATTTCGAGAAGAAGAACTACGACAGGGCGCTGAGGGAGTTCACCAGGCTGATAAAGGACTACCCCACAAGCCCCCTGGTGGACGAGTCGAAGTTCAACAGGGCGATCTGTTACTACGGGCTGGGGGATTGGGACAAAGCGTTGGAGGAGCTGAACAAGTTCGAGGAGGAATACAGAACGAGCGATCTTCTGCCCGCCGTCATGTATTACAGGGGGATGGTCTATTACAACAAGCGCGAATACGATAAGGCGCTCGCCGAGTTTCAGAACGTGATAGACACCGGCTCCGAGAAATACGCGCCCAAGGCCCAGTTCCAGATCGGGATGATCCACTTCAACAACAAGGAATACGACGAGGCGATACAGGCC
>QNBQ01000169.1 GCA_003645735.1 Candidatus Poribacteria bacterium | reverse complement strand
CAGGTCGGGATAACCCGCAGGACGGGACTGGTCATCGCGGCGATAAGGGACGCCGACACCAAGGAGTTCATCTACAACCCTCCCCCTGAGAGGAGGTTCAAGGCCGGGGATGTGATCATCGCGATAGGCACCCCCAAACAGATGATGGAGCTTGCGAAGCTGACGAGAGACCCCTTCTACCTGAAGGTGGTCGGGTAACCCGGTCGACCCCTCCCTCCGTTTCAATCGGAGACCCCGAAAACCCGAGGATGAGGTGGGACGGTGAAGCGGTTCGCGCCTGTGGCGTTGGTGATCATCCTATCGCTCGCCCTGTCGGCCCTTTCCGTCGGGGCGTCCATCGAGAAGGAGATCGAGAGATACAGGGCGAGGATCAACAAGGATCCGACGAACCTGGAGCTGCACAGGAGGATGATCTCGGAGTATAAGGCGCGTGGGTTGATCGAGGTGCCGCTCAGGGTATATGAGGCGGCCAGGGAGAGGTATCCCGACAACCCCCTCGTCGGCTACGCCCTGGGTCTGGCATATCTGATGAGCGGGGACGAGGGGAAGGCGGAGGAGGCGAGGAGGCTGCTGGAGGACGCCGCGTCGGCCTTTAAAAACTCCCCCTGGGCCAAGCTGGCGTTGGCCGAGGCCTTGGCCGCCACCGGCGAGGGGGAGCGGGCCGTTTCGATCTGGAAGGAGCTGCTGGACGAGATGGAGGATCCGGAACCGGTATACGTCGACCTGGTCAACTACTTCCTCAAGATCAGGGATTACGACTCGGCGCTCTTCTACAGCTCCGAGATGACCGGGAGGGATCCCGAATCGCCGACCGCGCATTACCTCAAAGGGCTCGTCCACTACAGCATGGCCGATCTGAAGAGCGCCCGCAAGGAGTTCGAGGAGGCGATCAGGCTCAACTACAGGCTCGGGGCGGCCTATTACAAGCTCGGCCAGATCTACGCTGCTGAGGGGAAGCCGGAGGAGGCGGTCAGGATGTATAAGCTGGGCAGACGTTACGACCCCCGAAACGCCGAGGCAAGATATGAGCTGGCGGCCATCTTCATGGACAAGGATCAGGAGAAGTATGCGGTGGCGGCCATAAGGAGCGCGTTGGCGGTCGATCCGGAAAACTCGAGATATGTCTCCATGCTGAAAGGGGCCGATTATGAGAGGGCCGTCGAGGTTTTGAAGGAATACCTGTCATCCAACCCGGACGATCACGCCGCCAGGTTCATCCTCGGAAAGCTCCAGCTGAAACTGGGGAGGGCCGAGGAGGCCAAAAGGGAGCTTGAGGTCGCCGCCGCCAACCTGCCCGAGACCAGCCCCGTCAAGAAGGACGTCCACGTCGAGCTGGGGAGGATATACGAGAGGGAGAACCCCGAGAGAGCCGCCGAACAATTTGAACAGGCCGCCGAGCTGGGCGCTGTGGAGGTCGAGGTTTTGAGGAAGGCGCTGGAGACCTATCGGGGCAAGGACGACGAGAAGTTCGTCGAGACCGCCGAGAAGCTCCTCAACCTGATCGAAAACCCGAAGCTCGAGTTCGAGGTAGCCCTGACGTATGAGAAGCTGGCTGAGGAGGCCAAGAAGAGGGGCGATAAGAAGGCGTATGAGAAGCTGATCAAGAAGGCGGTCGATCACTGCTCCAACGCCGTCAGGATGGACAACGCGAACCTGGAATACAACCTGAAGCTCGTCGATATGCTCGCCCAGGACGCCGAGAGCTTGAAGCCGTATAAGATGAAGGCCTTCAGGATACTCTCGGACATGATCGACCTCTACCCCGACAACCCCGACCTTTACTACCAGAGGGCGAAGTTCATGTTGAGCTTCGGCGTGGGCGATCGATCGGCGCTCATCTACGACATGGCCGACATAATAGCCGATCTGGAGAGGGCGGTGCAGCTCAACCCCGATCACGCCGGCGCTCATCACCTCCTGGGCGTGGCCTATGACAGGGAGGGGGATGTGGAGAGGGCGATGGCTGAGTTCGAAAAGGCGCTTCAGCTCGACCCGGACGACCTGGAGGCGATGATCTACCTGGCCAGGAGATACTCCGAGATGGGGAGGGTGGACGAGGCGCTCGACCTCTATGAGAGGGCGCTTCAGATCGATCCGGAGAATTTGGAGGTCATCAAGGATTACTCCTATCTCGCCCTGAAGTTCGACGATCAGAACAGGCTGGCCGCCGTTCACGAGGCTTTGGGCCGGGCGGTGAAGCTCGCCCCGAGCGACCCGCTCATACTGATGAACTACGGCTACACCCTCTACCTGCTGGGCGCCGTGGAGAAGGCGATCGATTATTATCTGAAGGCGATCGATCTGGACCCATCCTCCGTCATCGCCCGATACAACCTCGCCTTGGCATATGAGGCGATCGGCAAGGCGGATAAGGCCCGTGAGGTGTGGCGGGAGATACTGAGGCTCGACCCGAACGGCCGATACGGCGCGGAGGCGAGGAGGAGGCTCGGAAAGTGAGCCCCTCACCTCCGCCAGTTCTCCCTCAGATACTCGAAGTAGAAAAGGGCGTTTTCGACGGGGACGTTGCTGGGGATGTGGTTGCCGACGGCGAAGAAGAAGCCGGGGCAATCCTTCGCGAGCCTCAGGGTCTCATCTATCTCGCGCTTGATCTGCTCCCGCGTGCCGAAGGTGAGCGTGCGGCAATCGACCTTGCTCCCTATTATCACGTGCGTCTTGCCGTATTTTTCGACGATGTAATCGAAGGAGGTTATCGGCTCGAATATAAAGCCGTCCGCCCCCGCCTCCGCTATGTCGTCCACGAACATGGTCCAATCCCCGTCCGAGCAGAAGAGCACGACCTTTCCCGCCTCGTGTAGGACCTCCCACAGCTTCTTATACCTGGGGAAGATCGCCTGGCGGTAAAAGTCGGGGTGCATGAAGGGGCCTTCAGACCAGACCATGTCGTCGTGACAGATGAAGACCTCGATCGAGGTTTGGGCCCAGGCCTTGAAATGGTGCAGCGACAGCCTGTAGAAGCTCTCCAGCACCTTGTCGAACCGCTTTCTGTCGGCCGCCGCCGTCAAAAACATCTCCCATCCGAAGGCCTGGATCGCGCCCGAGACGATCGTCTTGTAATAGCCGCCGGTGAAGATCTGGTTCGGGTTGTTCCTCTGCCCGTTCCGGTAGAAGTTCTCGTAGTATTGCACCAGCTCGTCCATGTCCGGCAGCCCGTATTCCTCCACGGCGTCGAAGCTCAGAACCTCCTCGACGTCTTTAAACGGGCAGTAGACCCTCTCCCTCTTGTCGATCCCGCCCTCCAGGAACTCGGCGTGGCCCATATCGGTCACCCTCCCCCTCTTCTCCCAGGGGACGGGGCCGTCGTTCGTGACCCACAGCAGATCTATCTCCCAGGCCTCGTTGAACCTCTTCCAGGCCTCCCCGTCTTTGAGCGGATCGAGCCCCGTCACGGCCCTCACCAACGCGTAGTTGCTGCAATACTCGGTGTGCGCCACCCTCTCCGGCATCTCAAGCCTGATCGCCTTCATACCTATCTCGTAGCTCATCTCTCTCCCCCCGCCGCTTTTTTCAGAACGCGTTGCCGAGGGAGATCCATATCTCCCCCGGCATGCCGACGTCATCCCCCCTGTCCAGGGGGTAGCCGTAATCTATTCTGACGGGGCCTATGGGTGTGTCGAACCTCAACCCGGCCCCCAGATCGACCTTGACGGAGTCAAGCGATACATCCCCCACATCCCCCCATACGTTCCCCAGATCCAAGAAAAGCGTCCCGCCGATGAACCTGTATATCCAGCTTCTCAGCTCGACGTTGCCTATGAGCATGACGTCTCCCCTGACCCTCTCCCTGTGGCCGCGCAGCATCGTCGAGCCGTCCCTCTCGAACCTCTCGAACAGGATTATCCTCTTGGTAGCCCTCAGCCCTCTTGCATAGCCGGCCCTCAAGGCCCACGCCAGGACGAGCCTGTATCTCCTCTTATCCCCTACGAGCTTCCGGTAGTTCCTCAGGGCGCCGCTCAGCTTGAAGAAGCTGTTCTCGCCCCTCAGAAACCCTCCGGCGTATTCCACCGACAGCTCGTTCAGCCATCCCTTCGATGGGTCGAGGAAGCTGTCCCTTGTGTCCCTTTGGAAAACCGTTCCCAAGCTGCTTATCGATGTCTCGAAATCGGGGCCGGAGAGGATCTGGTATCGGTATTGGAGCGAGAGATCGTTGGCCTTTTTGATCTTCCGGGTTATCCCCACGATGCAGCCGGTGGCGAGCACATCCCTTTGTGCCTCCATATCCTCCCTGAAAAGCCTGACCATCCCCTGCGTCCTGGTGTTGAACAGCCATGGCTCCACGTAGAGGATCTCATATCTGCCGCCCAGGGTGCCCACCCTGAGCTTGGAGCTGAACCTGCGCGCCATGCCGAACAGGTTCCTATGTGAAAGCTCCAGGGTAGCCCTCACCCCCTCAGCCGGGCTGTATCCGCCGCGGAGGTTTATCGAGCCGGAGTTCCGCTCCCTGAGGATCACCATCAGATCGACCACCTCGCTCTCGCCCTCCGTCCCCTTCAGCTCGAACCTTATCGAGTTGAAGATCCCCAGCCTGAAGAGGTTGACCCTCGACTCGGCCAGCTTGCTCGCCCTCAACACGTCCCCTTCTTTGAGCGCCATCTCCCTCCTCAGGAGCGACTCCTTCGTCCTCTCGTTGCCCGAAAAGGTTATCCTGCCGACCCTGACCCTCACCCCCTCCCGAACGTGGTAGGTCACCACCCCGGTTTTGGGATCGTAGCGCGGCTCGACCTGCGCGTAGATGTATCCCAGATCGGCGTATCTGGATCGGATGTAGGTTCTATCGGCGGTCAGCTCCTCCTCGTTCAGCGGCTTGCCCGGCCTGACGCTCAGCCTCGGAAGCAGCTCCTCATCGCTCAAAACCCTGTTCCCCTCGATGACCACTCCCCTGACCCGATACCTCCTCCCCTCCCTGACCCGAACCGTTATGTAGATCCCGTCCTCCTTGACCTCGACCTTTGGCTCGCCTATCTCCACGTCCAAGAAGCCGTTCCTCCTGTAGAAGATCCCCAGGGCTTTGAGGTCGACCTCGAACCTCTCCTCGTCGTATATCCCCTTTCCTCTCCTCCAGGGGGGCCACCAGCCGGCCTCTTTGGTGGAGATCTGCTTCTTCAGCTCCTCGTCGGTGAAGGCCTCGTTGCCGACGAACTCGATCCTCTTTATCCTGAGCCTCCT
>QNBQ01000168.1 GCA_003645735.1 Candidatus Poribacteria bacterium | reverse complement strand
GAGGATAGCCCGAAAAGCGGGGATAGATAAGCGGGTCACTCCTCACACCTTGAGGCACACGGCAGCGACGAGGATGCTGAAGAGGGGCATGAACATAAGGGCCGTTCAGAAGGTGTTGGGGCACAAGTCGCTTACGACAACCCAGAGATACACCCATCTGACGATAGATGATCTGAAGGAGGAGATGGAGAGGGCGGGACTTTAAAGCTCGTTTAACTCCCGCGGGATCTCCTCATAGAGATCGTCTCCATCGAGGAAGGGTTTCACAGCGGACAGCCTTCTTACAATTGTCTCCCATGGGTTCAGGGACGGCGGAGGATATCGTGTGTGCCGATTTTCCTGAGCAGGATATCGCCGTTGAAATACTGGAAGGTGACCCTGTAGTTCATCGTCACACTGAAAGCCCAGATCTCATCCGTCAACTTCTCCAGCCTGAGGGAGGGATGAGAGGGGTTTTCAAGTAGAAGTTTCAACTTTCTATAGGTCGCCTCCCTTATCTCTTTACTGAGCTTCCTGAACTGTTTTTCAAAGCTTCTCGTCCATCTGATCCTTCTCAAAGTACTCCCTCATCTCATCCAGACTCATAGGCTCCGATATCCTCCCCTCCCTTATATCCTCATCCGCCTCCCTTTCACCCTTCTGCCACTCCTCCGTCCAGAACCACTCCTGAGAGGCTGGAACTAACTTCATAGGCTTCATCAGAATCCCATCCTCTCGAAGCTCGAAGCTGATCAACATCCCCTGTTTTATCCCCGCTTTCTCCCTTATCTCCTTCGGGATGGTGATCTGATAGCTCCTCGTCACCCTTGAAAACTGGGCCATCTTTTTTCACCTCCGAGTAGGATTTTAGCATAAAAGTAATGAAGTAATCAAGAAAGACAGGAAAGCTGTTCAAGCCTCCGGTGAGGGGTGAACCGCCTCGCTGAATCCCTTCCCGGCGCCGGGTATCATCATTCTCCAGGCGAGGGCTCATTTCGCCTTTTTTGATCATATCATCGGCAGTGGCGGGCAGCCCCTTCCTTGCAAGCAGGTCGAGATATCCCTCATATGATAGGCCCAGCAGCTGGGCCGCTTCCCTTGCCTTCTCCTCGGCCTCAAGCAGTAGCTCATTTGGAGATATCCTCCGAAAGGGTAACCGGAGATCGTCACTTCTCTCCCCATCCTGTCCCGCTTCTCTTTAGGCTTTCGTTCTACAACGGAAGGATAAACCGGCGGATGAGCGCTGTCCGTCACCTAGCCTCCTGTATTCATCGGCGATTTCCCTGGCCTGACCCAAAACGCACAAAATGTCGCCAGAAGAAAAGAAATGTCACCAGGAGACACGAAAGAGGCATGTGAGGTTTTCCCTTTATACCCCCCAACTGGAGAAGGAAATCAGCGGGCTATCTCAAAGATGTCAAAAACGCGTAAAATATCGCCGGAAGCGGGAAAATATCACCTACGCCCTGGAAAAATAGTCGTCAAATCAGATAAGGGGCGATCTGTAGTGAACCCCATTTTTGGACACACCCCTTATTGGAGGGTATACTTGAGAAAAAGATCAAAGAGGGTTCACAATGAGCCAAAGGAGGGAATTTTCACCTCAGTTCAAAGTTCAGGTTGTCCTTGAAGCTCTCAAAGGGGATGGATCCCAAGCATCAATTTGTAGGGAGTGTAGCATCTCCCCTGAGCTTCTGAGGCAGTGGAAGAGACGGTTTCTACAGAGAGCACATCTCTCTCCTCAGACAAGCTCGAAGGAGCAACACAAAATTGCAGAGCTTGAGAGGCTTGTTGGGAGGCTCACTTATGAGCTTAGTGTCTCAAAAAAGTATTCAATCTGCTGGGCTATCCCTTGAAAGGAAGCGAAAGGTGATCGACATGCTTAAGGAGGAGTATCCGGTAAGACTGTTGTGTGAGGTTCTGGATTGCTCACCTAGCTCCTACTACTACCGCTCAAGGAGAGAGGATGATCTGCACTTTAGGGAGGAGATAGAGAAGATAGCGATGGAGTTTCCAAGATACGGTTATCGCAGAGTTACGGCAGAGCTAAGAAGGAATTGATGGACACCTTCACAAGATGATAAGAGGGTGGCAGATATCCAGAAGCCTTTGAGGAACTTACCATCTCAGCATTGATGAAGGCTCTGGGCAGATATGGTGCACCTGAGATTCACCATTCAGATCAGGGAGTCCAATACGCCTCAAGAAGATACATCCAGATCCTGCAGGAGAGAGGTGAAGATAAGTATAGCTCACACTGGAAGACCTCAGGAGAACGAATATGGCGGCCAGATTCTCAGGTGGGTGAAGGAGTCCGACTCGACGGGGAAGCACAGCTCAACCCTTCCCCTGAGGGCGCTTGCGTAAGCACCGCCGCTCGCCTAGGGGTGTGCTTTATCATCTCCCATCCGTCCGCTTGAGCTGCCTCCGCCTCCCAGTTTGAGATCCTTTGCGATATCATTCACCAAAATACCGAGTTTTATCCCCCTCACTTCTCCTTATTCCGGCGGATAAAACAGCTCGAAGACCATCTCCCTTCCAGCTTGGGCGGAAGCTGAGGTCATCGGGGCATTCTCCCTCTCTGCCAATCTGACCGGGAGGGCGTCGTAAGCTTCATTTCCATCCGCATCCACGGCCCGAACGATTAAGATATGCTCCCCCAGCGCCCTCTCCTTTAAAGGATCGATTTGAGCCTCCCACTCGCTCCACACCCCCTCGAACGTGATCTCCATCGGTCTCCACCTGCCCCTTTCGATGCTCCACTCCACCTTTGTTATCTTCCCTCCCCGGGCATAAGCCGTAACGTGGAGCTTCGTTTCGGCAAAGATTTCAACCGGTCTCACCTGAGGTCGGGGTCCACCTGTATGTGCTTTTCCGATACGGACCAAGCTCACCTGAACCTTCGGAGCCGGTGTTCCCCAGTAGGAGCCATCTCGCCAGAACGAGCGGAGTTTCTCCCCGTCGAAATGGAACAGCCTGTAACCAGGTCTGGTAGGAAAACAGTAGTGGGGAGGTATTCCGGTCCATTGCCACCCGCACAGCGCTCCGGTGTTTATCACCCTCACCCCTTTGGCAAACCACTCGCCGTTCCTGTGCCAATGTCCCGTCACTATCGCCAGGACGTTGTATTTCAAGAGGAGATCGAGGAGCTCATCGGCATTGGAGTTGCGCCAAAGATCGTGGTAATTCCCGTTAACGGGGAGGGGAGGGCAGTGTTGAGCGACGATGATCGGTTTCCCCTCGGCTTCCTTCAGTTCCTTTTCAAACCACTCCCTCTGCTCCTCTTTCAACTCAGCTTTCCATCCTCCCCCGGGTTGTCGTTGGATATCGTTCCAGGTCAGGAACTTGACCCCTTTCACCTCGACGCTCCGGCGTAGCGGACCTATAATCTCCTCCCAGGCGCTTTCATCCGGTTCGCCCCAGAGGTCATGATTTGTCGGCAAAGCTAAAATGGGCAGCGAGCACCCCTTGACCAGCTCGGCGAACTCACGAAGCTCAGACGCCTTACCTGCGCAGATCAGATCACCTGTGACCAAGATTAGCTCCGGTTTTGATGATAACGTCTCCAGCTCCTCGAGAGCCCAGAGGAGGTTCTGAGCGGCTTCCTTCGGGTTAAGCCCCTCTCCCACGTGGATGTCGGTCAACTGGGCGAAGTAAAATCCCTCCGCCATAACGCCCCTCGCCGGAAAGGATTTCAAGGGCTAAATCATTTTAAAACCACGGTAACCCTCGGGTCAAGCCGCTCGATGAACCCGAGGGTAATCCGAAGGGGGCGAACCTGGCGAAAACCTTACGACCGTCGAAGGCGTAAACCCCGGAAGACCCTCCCGCGCTCGTTATCCAAAGGGCCTCCCTGTTTTCGAGATGGGGAAGCACCTTTATAACGCTGTCTACGGGCGTAGTCCCATCTGACCCTCACTTTCCAGGCCCTGCCCACGACCTTCAACCCTTCTGGAATCCAAGAGACCCGAAGCATGTAGGAGCGGTCCGACGTCCCATCCGTCGTGGTGAACCCTGAAAGCTTCCGAGCGGAGCGAAAGCAGGATGATCGGCAGGATAACGCCCCAAAGAACATCGTGTATCACCTTCTCGTTATCGTCGAGGCTCTGATGTATCTATCGAACTTGCCCAATTCGACATCTTTCCGGAGAGATAGTCGAGACTGATACGGGGCTTCTCCTAGGAAGAGGGGAGGACCTTTGAGAGGACACGCTTGTTAAGAAAGAATTGGTTGTGACTTGGGAATACAGGTTGACGTGGAGAGAGGTGGAGTGGGGAGAGGTAGCTCACTTGGGGAAAGCTAAAGCTGAGTTGGAGCCCGACGGTGATCGGATCACCGCCCGGTTTGGGCTGAGGATGGCGACGGGACCGTCGGCTATCTCCGCCCTTAGGGGCTTCGGACGACGCTGTGGGGATGGCTGAAGATAGGAGCGGGGCGATGAGGCGCCGCGGGTTCGCCTCCGAATCCAATGAAGGTATATGTTTGACGACGTCGAGGTGGTGAGGTGAAGGCTCGATCGTGTTAAAGGGAGCTTGACACAGATCGAAGGCGGGGATATAATCGGGATGCGTCTCAGAAAGGGAGGAGGGGTGCAAGGGATGTGCGGGATCTGAAGGGCTTCCATCAGCTGCTGGGGATAGAAACGATCCCCATGGCGCCCTGAACAGGAGGTGGGGAATGGGAAGGGAACTGAAAGTAACGCCCGTGATATCGATACCGAGCGGGTTTATGGGAGAAGAGCCCAGTAAGACAGGCTACTGGGGCTTTGTGAGGAGCAGAGGGGATTACGAGAAAGAGAAGGGAAAGGTCCTGGAGGAGCTGAGGGAACTAGTCGAAAAGCTCAAGGATGAAGGATTCGAGATCGCCCTGCTCCCGGAGCTTGAGCTTCCCCCGAGGGCCGATGCCATTATGGGGGTATACGACCGGATCAGGGGGTCCGATGTGGCGATCTACCTCACCTTTGCCCCTCCCGGCGACCTGTGTTACGCTCTGCTGGAGGCCTGTAGGTATCTGATCTTCTTCGAGAAGTTCAAGCCTGACACCTACGCCGGAACCCTCTTCAGCCCACCGAGATACCAGGAGATGAAGAGTCGCGGGCTGGGCAACAGGGCCTTCATAGTTGAGGGGGATATGGGGAAGCTCGCCAGAATCCTGAGGGCGCTCTGCGGGCTTAAGATGCTCTCCACCTCAAAGCCGATCTGCGTCGG